>JBDTTD010000048.1:0-13526 GCA_039930805.1 Gemmatimonadales bacterium
GACGCCGTGATGCTCTCCGCCGAGACGGCGGTGGGCGAGTATCCGCTGGAGGCGGTCCAGGCCATGGACCGGATTGCCCGGGAGATGGAGAGCCAGCGGCAATCGTCCTCCCGCGGGGCCACCATCGATGTCGCCCTCGGCCGGCGGTCGGCGGGTGACGACGCGCTGACCCATCCCCGTTCACCCCAGGCCGGACCGATCAGGACCGAGGACGCCATCGCCGTCGCCGTATGCGCGGCTGCTGAGATGCTGTCGGCACCGCTGATCGTCTGCTTCACCAGCAGCGGCTTTACCGCCCGGAAAGTGGCAACCTGCCGTCCCACCGTACCAGTGTTTGCCTGCACGCCGGAGCCGGAGACCTTCCGCCAGCTCGCTCTGGTGTGGGGTGTCACGCCGGCGCTCACCGGGCACTCGACCAACTACGACACCATGCTCGCCGTGGCGCGCCAGCAGATCCTCGAGCGTCAGCTCGCCCAGCCGGGGGAGCGGCTGGTCGTCACCGCCGGCGTGCCCTTCGACATGCCTGGGACTACCAACCTCCTGAAGGTCGAAGCAGTTTAGGTCATGCGCCTCACGTTCCTCGGTACGGGCACGTCGTTCGGCGTGCCCCAGATCGGGTGTGACTGCGCGGTCTGTCGCTCGACCGACCCGCGAGACAAGCGCAACCGTTCCGGTGCCATCCTCGAGACAGCGGGATCTACCATCCTGATCGATACGCCCCCCGAGCTCAGGCTCCAGCTCCTGGCCGGCGGGTTCTCCCGGATCGACGCGGTGGTCTATACCCATGAGCATGCCGACCACGTCAACGGGATCGATGACCTGCGGATCTTCTCGGTTCGCCAGCGCGGGCCACTGCCGATCTATGGGCCGGCCGAAACGCTGGACCGGGTGCGTGCCTCGTTCAACTACATCTTCGATGATGCGGTCCGTCCCTACGAGGGCACCTCGAAGCCCCGCCTGAGCCTGCATCCCACCGAGCCCGGCCGGCCCGTCGTCATGGCCGGTGTCGAGGTCCTTCCGCTCGCGTTTCAGCACGGGCATCTCCGGGTGTTTGGTTACCGCTTCGGGAATCTGGCTTACATCACCGACGTCAAAGCGATTCCCGAGACGGCGTTCGACCAGCTGCGCGGGCTCGATGTGCTGGTGCTCAATGCTCTCTGGTGGCGGCCCCATCCAACTCATCTCAGCATTTCCGAGGCGGTGGACACCGCCCGGGCGCTGGGTGCCCGCCGGACCTACCTGACGCATCTCACGCACGAGACGGGGCACGCGGAGCTGGAGGCGCGGCTTCCGGCAGGAGTCTTCCCGGCGCACGATGGACTGACGGTGGAGGTGGTGTGATCAGGCTTCGCTATGGACGAATGTTTCGCGACGCGCTCGATGGCGAGCACGGTTTCGATCGGGCGCGGCTGGCGGAGCTCGCCACCCGGTTTCCGGCAATTCAGGCGGACGTACGCCGCCGTCGTGCGGCGGGTGAGTACGGGTTCTATCGGCTAGTGGACCAGGCCGCCACCGTGGGTCAGATCCAGGCGTTTGCCGAGGGGGTAGGGCAGGCGTACGACCATGTTCTGGTGCTGGGGATCGGCGGATCGGCACTGGGCACCAAGGCCCTCCTCAACGCCCTTCGCCGACCGGCGTGGAACGAGTGGGACGACGAGGGACGCGAGTTCTTTCCCCGGCTCACCATCCTGGAGAACATCGATCCCACGACGGTTGCGGCCGCTCTCGATCGCATCGACCCCCGGCGCGTTCTGGTCAACGTGATCAGCAAGTCAGGCGGGACGGCGGAGACGATGGCGCAATACCTCGTGGTCCGCGAGTGGCTGGAGCAGGCCATCGGGTCCGCGGCGTCCCGGCACCTGGTGTTCACCACCGACCCGGAGCGCGGCGCACTGCGCAGCATCGCGCAGCGGGAGCATATCGCCACGCTGGATGTTCCCCCCGAGGTCGGTGGCCGGTTCAGCGTTCTTTCCCCGGTTGGTCTGCTGCCGGCGGCGCTGGTAGGCATCGACGTGGAGGCGTTACTGGCGGGCGCTCGCGTTGCCGTGGATCGGGCCGAATCGGACGATCTGCTGAAGAACCCGCCCGCGCTCTATGGCGCCCTGCATTGGGCGGCCGACACCGGTCTGGCAGCGGGGGTCCACGTGCTGATGCCCTATACCGACCGTCTTCGCGAGTTCGCCGAGTGGTACCGGCAGCTCTGGGCCGAGAGCCTCGGCAAGCGGGTGGACCGGAACGGCAAGCCGGTGTACGTCGGACCCACGCCGGTCGGTGCGGTCGGCGCCACCGATCAGCACAGCCAGGTGCAGCTCTTCATGGAAGGCCCTTTCGACAAGGTCATCACTTTCATGACGGTGGACGATCTGGGTATAGACCTTCCCATTCCTGCTCGCGCCGACCCTTCGACAGGCTCAGGGCAGGCTCTCCCACCGGACCTCGAATATCTTCCCGGCCACACCCTGGCGGAGCTGCTGCGGGCCGAGTACGAGGCGACTTCCGCGGCCCTCGCCGAGATGGGGCGGATGAGCTGCACCCTGAGCCTGCCCGATCTCAGTCCGGCCACCATGGGTGAGGCGATCATGTTCTTCCAGCTCGCCACCGGGTACGCCGGCGCCTGGTATGGCATCGATCCGTTCGATCAGCCCGGAGTCGAGCTGGGTAAGCGTCTGACCTACGCCGCCATGGGAAGGTCGGGTTACGAGGCAGAGCCGGGGAAGCCTGCATCGAGCGCCGACGAGGTGTGAACCCCCGGGCCGCCGCGTTGCGAGGTCACCGTTCCCGGCCTACCTTTGGCAGACCTATAGGCACTGCGTTCAAGAGGATAGACGTGCATGGCTGATGCAATTCAGCAGGTGATCGATCTGTATGGCGGCGGGGTGACCATCGTGCCCGGCGGGATCAAGGTGCGGGATCAGGCCAAGCTCCGTTCTCCGGCGACCGATCGGCTGGCCTGGCAGGCCGTCTTCGGGACCGGAGACGAGCGCGAAGCGGCCCGCTGGCTCATCTGGGAGCTGGCCCAGGTCACCGGCGCGCGTCCCGCTTCCATTAATGATCTGTACCTTGCCCGGGGCCGGGGAGAGTGCGGCGGGTTTACCGTCCCCGCGATGAACGTCCGGATGATGGCGTACGACACGGCCCGGGCGATTTTCCGAGCGGCGCGTACCGGCAAGGCGGGAGCCCTCATCCTGGAGATCGCCCGCTCGGAGATCGCGTATACCGAGCAACGGCCCGCGGAATACATCTCGGTTATGCTCGCGGCGGCCCTGCGTGAGGGATACACCCTGCCGCTATTCATTCAGGGCGATCACTGCCAGGTGAACCACAAGAAGTATCAGGCTGACCCTGCCGGAGAGATCGGGGAAGTCAAGAAGCTGATTGCCGAGGAGGTCGGGGCCGGGTTCTACAACATCGACGTAGACACCTCGACCCTGGTGGATCTGTCGCATGCGGCGCTGGAGCAGCAGCAGCGGCTCAACTATGAGCACGCCGCCGAGATCACTGCCTTCATCCGGGACCAGGAGCCCGCTGGGGTGACGGTGTCGGTAGGCGCCGAGATCGGTGAAGTGGGGATGAAGAACAGCACGGTGGAGGAGCTGCACGCATTCATGCAGGGCTACAATCGCAGCATCGCGGCGTTGGGCGATTACGAAGGCATCAGCAAGATCTCGGTGCAGACCGGGACCTCGCACGGCGGCGTGGTGCTCCCTGACGGCACCATGGCTGACGTCAAGCTGGACCTCCAGGCCCTGGCGGCGCTGTCGAAGGTGGCGCGCGATGAGTACGGCCTTGCCGGGGCGGTGCAGCACGGCGCCAGCACGCTGCCGTCCAATGCCTTCGGCAACTTTCCCCGCATCGAGACCGCGGAGATCCACCTCGCCACCAATTTCCAGAACATCGTCTTTGATCACCCCCGTTTGCCGGCGGCCCTGAAGGAGCGGGTCCGGAGCTGGCTGGACGAGAACGCGGCAAGTGAGCGGAAGAGTGGGGATACCGAGGAGCAGTTTTACTACAAGGCCCGAAAGAAGGCCATCGGGCCGTTCAAACGGGAATTCTGGTCGTTGCCGGAGGACGTGCGGGCTGCCATCGCCGCCGACCTCGAAAAGACCTTTGCATTCCTGTTCGAGCAGTTGAATGTGAATGGCACCCAGGAGCAGGTCAATCAGTTCATTCAGGCCCCCATGCAGCATCACGCGGCACTCAAGCCGGTGCTGGTTGCGGCGGCCGACGACCCCGACGCCGGGGAATAGGGAGGACCGCATGCGAGGCAGACAGGGTAAAGAGATCGTGTACGTCGAGCGAGGTGGAGATACCTCTGCCAAATGGCTCTTCTGGGGGTCACTGCTCGGCGCCGGGCTGGCGCTGCTCTATGCGCCGAGCAGTGGCGAGGAGACCCGGCGGAACCTGCAGCGGAAGCTGTGGAAGCTGCGGGCCATGACGGAAGAGAAGCTGGACGAGCTCACCCAGCAGCTGGGTGGGGCCAAGGACAAGCTGGATGGCTTGATGGACGATGAGGACGAGGATCTCGACGAGGATGGGGATGCTCGCGAGGTCTTCGGGCGGTCACCGGCCTCCTCACCCAGGGAAGAGCTCGAACGGCGGCTGGCAGATGCCCGCGCCCGGCGCCGCTCACCGGCTGACCTCGAGGAACCGCTCGCCTGAGCCGGTTTCGATCCGGCGGGTGGTACCGTTCACCCGCCGGTTTTCTCGCCCGCACCCTCCAGGCGGCTGACGAAAACAACATTCCGTTCCTCGCCAGCGCGCTGACGTTCGACGCGCTGCTGGCGGCGGTGCCGTTCATCCTGTTGATGCTGATCGGTTTCACCCACCTGGCCCAGGCGATAACCCACGGGCCGCCGGTCGATACCGTGCTGCTCTTCCACAGCTTTCTGCCGCCCCATTCGGCGGTATCGGACGGTGACCCGTTTGGGGTGATGGAGCGGCTGTTGACCGGGATCAGCAAGAACCGGGGCCAGCTGTCGCTCTACGCGGCACCCGCCTTTCTGTGGTTCAGCACCCGCCTGTTCGCCGGCATTCGCACCGCGCTCAACGACATTTACGACGTGTCGCTGCGGCCCACCCGTCATCGCGCGTTCATCCTGGTCTGGCTCCAGGCGAAGCTGCGCGACACCGTCATGGTGATCGGAACCGTGTTTCTGTTCCTGGCCAACACTCTGCTCTCGACCGGACTGGTGGTCCTGCAGGCTCGAGGAACGGCAAGCGTCCCGGAGCTGGCGTTTTTCGTGTCCACCGTCGGCCGATTCGTGACCGAACTGCTCGCCGGTATCTTTTCAGTCTCACTTTTCTATATCACCTACCGCTACGCCTCGGTTCGCCGCCTTCCGTGGAGCACGGCGTTGCTGGCCTCGACGTTCACTGCAATCCTCTTCGAAGTCGCCAAGCGGCTCTACGCGCTGTACCTGGCCAACTTTGCATCCCTGGATGCGTGGGGCGGGGATGCCAACCTGGGGGCGGCCGCGCTCTTCATCCTCTGGGTGTATTACACCGCCATCGTGTTCCTGCTCGGCGCCGTGGTGGCGGAGACCTGGGAGCTCCACAAGATGCAGGGCCGGCAGCGCGCGATCCTATGTTGAAAGCTGCAAACATTGGTGTTCCTTGAATCTTGACCAACCACCCATCCGATCCTGAGAGGTTTTTTTGCCTGCTTTCACACCGGTTGTCGTGTCGGGCATCCTGCTGTTCGGCCTGTCGAGCGCCTGCCGCCCCAAGGACAAGGGAATGATGGATGCCAGCGCGGCTACTGCGCTCTCTCCGGCCGACGTGGCCCGGATCCGGACGGTGGACTCGGCGTTCGCGGCGGCGGCAAATGCCGGCGACGCAGAGGCGGTCGCGGCGGTATATGCGCCTGACGGCGCTGTGCTGGCGCCGAACCTTCCGCCCCAGCAGGGACCAGCCGCGATCAAGGCGTTCTGGGGCGGCTTCTTCGACGCATATACCGTTCGCTTCGAGGTGGCGTCGGATACCATCGAGGGGCGGGGCGACCTGGCGTACAACCGGGGCCATTACCGCTTCACCGCGGTGCCTAAGGCCAAGAGCGGCCCCGGCGTGGCCGACGAGGGCAAGTTCATCGAGATCCTCAGGAAGCAGCCTGATGGCAGCTGGAAATACCTGCTCGATATGTACAGCTCCAATCTCGCTCTTCAGCACTAGGGACCGATTCCCGGACGGGTAGGTCGGGGTTATATTGCGGGTGCCTCAGGTCCGAAGGGCGCCGGCGCGTGAACCGCGTCAGGACCTCGCCGGTAGCAGCGCTAAGCGATGCCCGGTGTCGCTTCGGGGTGCCTGAGGCACTTTTCTTTTTAGCGGGGCAGCGGGGCGGCAGGGCAGGGGGGCAGATTGCTCCCCGGCGTAAGTCCCTCCGCTCCTACTGGCCCGCTGTCCATTTGCCCCGCGGCCCCACTAATAATGATCGCTCTTACCGAGCTTCTTCTGACCCGCTGCCCCGCTGCCCCGCTGATATGATCGCTCTTGCCCGCCGATATCGTCCCAAGCGCTTCTCAGACCTCCTGGTGCAGGACCACGTCGTGGCGGTACTCCGGGGTGCGGTGGCCCGGGGCAGGGTCGGGCATGGCTATCTGCTCACCGGACCCCGCGGGGTAGGCAAGACCACGGCGGCTCGCATCCTGGCCATGGCACTGAATTGCCCCAAACGCGAAGCCTCCGGCGAGCCATGCGGTGAGTGCGAGAACTGCGTACGGGTCTGGAATGGGTCGGCCAACATCGATGTGGTCGAGATCGACGCGGCGAGCAATCGCGGGGTTGAAGACGCACGCGACCTGCGCGAGCGCGCCATGTATGCCGCATCGCAGGAGGGCCACCACAAGGTCTACATCGTGGACGAAGCCCACATGCTGACCCGCGAGGCCTGGAACGCGTTGCTCAAGATTCTGGAGGAACCGCCACCGGGCGTGGTCTTCGTGTTTGCCACCACCGAGCCCCAGAAGATCGCCGCCACCGCCGCTCCGGTGATGTCCCGTCTCCAGCGATTCGATTTCCGCCGAATCAGTCCCCCGGCTATCCGGGACCGGCTCCGCCAGGTACTGGCCGCCGAGCAGATTGCCGCTGACGATGACGCGCTGACGCTCATTGCCCGCCACGCCGACGGCGGCATGCGTGACGCGCTGTCGGTGCTGGACCAGTGTCTGAGTTTTGGTGAGGGCGCGGTCACCGCCGAGCGGGTGCGCGAAGTGCTCGGCCTGGTGGACGACGAGCTCTATGCCGAGGTGCTGCAACTGGTGGCCGAGCGGCGTCCTGCCGGCGTATTCGCGCTGGTGGACCGGCTGATGGATGCGGGAGTCGACCTGGCGGAGTTCATGGGGGGAGCGGCCGAGATGCTCCGCGGATTGCTCATGCTCCAAGTCGGTGCTCGACCCGAGGGGCTGACCGAGGCGCTCCGGACGACCCTCGAGAGCTACCGGGGCCGCCTCGAAGCGGGCGACGTCCTGCGCATGCTCCGGCTCCTGGCCGAGAACGAGATGGGTATCAGGCGAAGCGTAAACCCCCGTCTGGTTGTCGAGACGCTCCTACTGCGTTGGGCGATGCTGGACCGGATCGTGGATCTGCAGGAGGTCCTGGCGGGGCAGCGGGGCAGTAAGAGCACCCCTGAAGGCGACCTGACGGAGACTGCCGCGCCACTCCGAAGCGCCACGTCCGAGCAAGCTGCCCCGCTGCCCCGCAGCCCGGCTGCTCCTGAGCCTGACCCGCTGACCCGCTTTCCCGCTGACCTCGAGTCAATCCGGGCCGCGTGGCCGGCCATCGTCGCCGCCGTGCGGGTCCACAGCCACTTCCTCGGAGAGGCGCTGGCCGCCAGCCAGCCGGCCGCCCTGGAGCTTCCGTGGCTGACGGTGGTCATGGCCGAGCCCAACCAGCTCTTTGCCGACCGGCTGGCCAAGGAGGCGGGTAAGGTCGAAGAGGCGTTGAGCCGAAGCTTGGGTCAGCCGGTCCGGCTCCGGGTAACCGCGGCCTCAGGCTCGGGCTCGCCGCCCAAGCCCCGCCGGATGTCCGATTCCAGCCTCAAGGCCGAGCGGCTGCGCGAGTTCCGGTCCAAGGATCCGGCCCTCGACACGGCGGCGGATGCGTTAGATTTGGAGATCGTTGATTGAAAAGGGTCGAGGGCCCAGGGTCTAGGGTCAAGGGCTAGACCGTAGACCAGACCCTAGACTCTAGACGCTAGACTCTTAGACTGCAGCTTGTTGCAGTACTCTAACACTCTTCCTCTTTGGCCTCATATGGCAGGACTACCCGATAGCATGGCAGACCTTCAGCAGCTCTTTCAGCTGGGTCAGCAGGTGCAAGGCCGGCTGCAGCAATTGCAGTCGGAGCTGGCCACCCGTACCATCGAGACTTCCGCCGGCGGCGGCATGGTGAAGGTAACCACCGATGGCCGCGGTACCGTGCGAGCGGTCTCGATCGATCCCGCCGTCTTCCAGGACCGCGACGCCGATTTCCTCGGCGAGCTGGTCCTCACCGCGGTAGCCGAGGCTCAGCGTCGCGCGGCCGAGATGCTCCACGCCGAGATGCGGAAGGTGCCGCAGCTGCCTTTTACGTCGCCTTTCTGACCGGTGAGCGCCATCGAGGAGCTGATTACCGAACTCGCCAGGCTCCCGGGGATAGGCCGGAAGACCGCTCAGCGGCTCACGTTTCATCTGCTCCAGCAAGCTCCTGAACAGGCGCAGCGGCTCGCCACCGTGCTCACCTCGGTGAGCGAGCGGGTGCGCCCCTGTGAGGCGTGCGGGAATCTCACCGAGGAACAGCCGTGCGGCATCTGCCGCGATCCTCGGCGAGACGGGGGCATGGTGTGCGTGGTCGAGGAGCCGTCCACGGTGGGCGTGGTGGACCGCTCCACTGATTTCCGGGGCCATTACCACGTGCTCGGGGGGCGACTCTCGCCGCTGGACGGCATCGGGCCTGAGGCGTTGCGGCTCGACCGCCTGGTGCAGCGAGTGCGGGACGGAGGCGTACGCGAGGTGATCCTGGCGACGAATCCCTCGATGGAGGGCGAGGTCACCGCCACCTACATTCAGCAGCTGCTCGCCGGGATGGACGTCCGGGTCACTCGGCTTGCCCGCGGGCTGCCGATGGGCGGTGACCTCGAATACGTGGACGGCGTCACCCTGGCACACGCGCTGGTGGCGCGGCAGGATTTGGGCTGATGCGGTCCCGCAGCTGGGTCTTTCTGGGCGGCGTACTGGCGGGCGCTGCCGGAGGGTGGCTTCTGGCCCAGCGGCGCTTCAGCTATCATCGTCGCGATCTGTTCAGTCCGCGCCCCCTCCGCCGGCTTGCCGCCCTGGGCTATCTGGCGGGGCAGGAGGGGGTCGACACCGTCCGGCTCCTCAGGGATTATCTCGCCTGGGAGCGGCAGCCGATGCTACGCCGCCGGGCCGAGGCGATCGTGCGCCGGATGGAAGCTACCCTCGTATGAGGTGTATCAGATGAGCGGCGCCTCGAGCTGGTCCTTCCGGGAAGAAGACGGCAAACGCATTCAGGGGATCCTGAGCGGTTTTCTCGGAGAGTCCAACGCGCGAACCGCTCTGATCGTCGACCGCACCGGACAGATGGTGGCCACCGTGGGTGAGGCGCCCGCGTTCGACTCCACCGCGTTCGCGTCCCTCACGGCGGCCGACTTCAGCGCCAACGATCAGCTGGCGCGCATGCTGGGAGAAACTGAGTTCGGCGCCCTGTTTCATCAGGGCGAGCGCGAGTCCATGTATCTCGCCGACATCGCCCGGCGGGTGATCCTGGTGGTACTGTTCGACAATCGAACCACATTGGGATTGGTGAAGCTGCGGGTCAAGACGGCGGTACTGCAGCTGACTCAGGTGTTCACGGAAATGTTCAACCGTGATGGCACCAGCGCGCCCGGTGTCGAGTCCGAGTTCCTGGGCGAGGCGGAAGACGAGATCGACAAACTCTTCGGGGCCTGAGGGGAACCGCACTCATGTCGATGATCAACTACGCCTCGCGCGAGATCAACTGCAAGCTGGTGTACTACGGCCCCGGGCTGGGCGGCAAGACCACCAACCTGGAGCACGTGTATAACAAGGTGGCGCCCGCCGCGCGTGGGAAGATGATCTCCCTGGCCACCGAGACCGAGCGGACGCTGTTCTTCGACTTCCTGCCCGTCGACCTCGGCACTATCCGGGGGTTCAAGGTCAAATTCCACCTGTACACCGTGCCGGGCCAGGTGTATTACAACGCGTCCCGCAAGCTGATCCTCAAGGGCGTGGACGGGGTCGTCTTCGTGGCCGACAGCCAGATCGAGCGCATGGACGCCAATCTGGAAGCCATGCAGAATCTCTATGAGAACATGACCCAGCACGGGTACGATGTCACCAGGATTCCCTTTGCCATCCAGTACAACAAGCGCGACCTGCCCAACGCGGCTCCCATTGCCGAGCTGCAGGCAGCGCTCAACCCGGGGTGGCCGGTTACCGATCCGATGAAGCAGCGCCCGCTGCCGGACCCTCATCACGACTCCGAATTTCTCGTCAGCCAGGAAGACGGGCAGTGGATCGAGCGGGCCCCGTACTTCGAGGCCGTCGCGCTCACCGGCGATGGCGTCTTCGATACGCTGAAGGGAATCAGCAAGAACGTCGTCAAGACGCTGGGGTAGAGCGTCGCCATGTGGACCCTCCCCAACATCATCACGCTGGTTCGCATATGCTTCACGCCCGTCATCGCGCTCCTGCCGTTCATCGAGGGCTACTGGCCCAAGCTGGTGGCGTTCGTCATTTTCATCATCGCCGCGGTCAGCGACATCTACGATGGGCACCTGGCCCGGAGCCGGAATGAGGTCACCGACCTCGGCAAGATGCTGGATCCCATCGCGGACAAGCTCCTGCTGTTTGCCACGCTGATCCCCATCTACTGGATCTCCCGCCAGCGCCACGACCTGTACGACATCCCGATCTGGGGCAGTATCCCGCTGTGGGTCTGCCTGCTGCTCATCGGCCGCGAGCTGGCCATGACCGGCTTCCGCTGGTGGGCCAGCCGGCGCGGCGTGATCATCCCGGCCGGCAGCGCGGGGAAGCTCAAGACCACCATTCAGAACATCTTCGTGGGCGCGATCATCCTCTGGTTTGCCTTCCGCGACGCCCGCAAGCCGATGGGCTGGGAGCACAACCGCTATGCCCAGTACTGGAACGAATTCCATGGCGGCTTCGTCGCCGTGACGCTCGCCATTGCCGCCCTGCTGACCGTGTATTCCTTCGCGCTGTATTTGTATCGGAATCGGCGGCTGTTTAGGAGTTACTAGCTATTGGCCATTGGCTACTGGCTGTTCCGCCTGGTCATAGATTACGTCGTGCCGCAGGAACAGGCCCATAGCCCATAGCCCATAGCCCATAGCCTTCCCCCCATGAACATCGAGCTCGTTACCATCGGCACCGAGCTGCTGCTCGGAATGACCGTCGACACCAACGGGGCCGAGATCTCGCGCGGGCTGGCCGGCCGGGGCATTCGGGTCACCCGGCGGACCTCGGTGGCGGACCAGGGCGACGAGATCCGCGACGTGGTCCGGGACGCGCTCGGACGAACCGGGGCGGTCATCACCACCGGTGGTCTGGGTCCCACCAGCGACGACATCACCAAGAAGGTGGTGGCCGACCTGTTCAACGCCCCGCTCGAGTTCCACGAGACCATCTGGGCCGGTTTGCTGGCCCGCTTTGCCCGCCTGGAGCGAAAGCCGGCCGAGAGCAACCGGAGTCAGGCGGAGGTGCCCCGGGGGGCAACCGTCCTGACCAATCGATGGGGGACCGCCCCGGGGCTGTGGCTCGAAGGCCCGGCCGGTCTGGTCATCATGCTCCCCGGCGTCCCGCTCGAGATGCGGCGGCTCCTGGAGCATGACGTCCTCCCCCGGTTGGCATCCCGCGCCACCGGCTCGGTGATCCGCTCGCTTCTGGTGCGCACGTCGGGCATCGCCGAGTCGTCCCTGGCCGACCGCATCGGGGACGTCGAGCGTGAGATCGCGCCGCTCACTCTCGCCTACCTCCCCGGCCTGGAGGGTGTGGATCTTCGATTGAGCGCGTGGGACCTTGCCCCGGACGAAGCCGAGCAGCGGTTACATGCGGCCGCGGTCCTGCTGCGCTCGCGTGGAGCCGAAAACGTATACGCCGAGGGCGACAGCGACCTGGCGGCCCTCGTTCTCGACGCCGCGCGTGCCCAAGGGCTGCGGCTGGCAGTGGCCGAGTCGTGCACCGGCGGCCTCCTCGGCGCGCGCCTGACCGAGGTGCCCGGGAGCTCGGACGTCTTCGTCGGCGGGGTGATCGCCTACGACAATGCCCTGAAGATCGAGCTCCTGGGGGTTCCGGAAGCGGTGCTGGCCGAGCACGGTGCGGTGAGTGAGCCGGTGGCTCGACTCATGGCGGAATCGGCCGCCCGACGATTTGGTGTCGGCGCGGCCATCTCGGTCACTGGTATCGCCGGACCCGGCGGCGGGACTCCAGAGAAGCCGGTGGGAACGATCTGGATCGGATGCTCGTGCAATGGGTCGGTGCAGACCCGGCGCAGCGTCTTTCCTGGATCGCGTCACGAGGTCCGCGCCCGCGCCGCGCAATCGGCTCTCTTCCTGCTCTATCGGCGCTTATCGCCGCTATTATCTTTCCTCAGTCCTAAAGAGTGAGTGTCTCCAAGTGACTGAAAAAACCGATCTTAAGAGCCCTCGGGAGACCCAGAGTCCTCCCAACGACGGAAACGACCGCTCCGGTTCCACCGATCGCCCCTCCGACGGCGCCGACATGGCTTCGACGGATATGAGCGTCGAGCCATCTTCTCGGACCGAGAGCACCCAGCCTCAGTTTCGCGGGGGAAAGGAGGGCAAGCTGGAAGACGAAGTCGCCGAGCTCAAGGACCGCCACCTCCGGCTGGCCGCCGAATTCGACAACTACCGGAAGCGGATCAACCGGGAGCGGTCTGAGCTGAGCGATCGAGCCCAGGCGAGCTTCGTCGCCAAGCTGCTCGACGTGCTGGACGACATGGACCGCCTGGTGGCCAGCGACCCGGCAACGCCGTTGCCCTCGCTTCGCGCCGGTCTCAGCGCAGTCGATCGCAAGCTCTCCAAGGAGCTGGAGGACGCCGGAGTAGAGCGAATCGACCCGGTAGGGTCCGCGTTCGATCCCAGCCAGCACGATGCGGTTTCCACCCTGCCGGCACCGAGCCCATCTCAGGACCAGCAGGTGAGCGCCACTTTCGCCCCCGGTTACCGGTTCAAGGGTGTGCTCGTGCGTCCAGCGCGGGTGCAGGTCTACTCCGACCAGGGTCAGAGGTAAGGTGGCCGCCAAGGACTTTTACCAGGTCCTCGGCGTTTCGGACTCGGCTACGCAGGCCGAGATCAAGAAGGCCTATCGTAAGCTGGCGAAGCAGTATCACCCCGACGCCAACCCGAACAACGCCGGTGCGTCCGAGCGCTTCAAGGAAATCTCCGAGGCGCATAGCACGCTTTCCGACCCGGAGAAGCGCAAGCAATACGATCAGATGCGCCGCTATGGCGCCTTTGACGGCATGCCCCGCCG
>JBDTTD010000049.1:0-13415 GCA_039930805.1 Gemmatimonadales bacterium
AACTACGAATTCACCAAGTCCCCAGTCTGAAGTCCAGGATGCCACTGCATGGCAAGTGAGAAAGAGCTTCTGTGGTGGGACCGCTACGCGGACGTGATGGCTGCTCAGTGGAACCTCACGCCCCGCATGAATCGGGCGGTTCGTTCGGAATACGAGCGCGACTACGAAGAATTCCTCTGGCAGCCTGGAGGCGCACTTCTGGATGTCGGCTGCGGCACCGGGGTGCGTACCCACGCGCTGGCCCGGCGGGGCATGCAGGTGGACGGCATCGACTTCTCGGCCCGGCAGCTGGGTCTGGCCCGGCGCCTCGCTACCAGCGAAGGTATCCCGGGAATGGAGTTCTTCCAGCGCGATCTCGTGCGCGACGACTGGTGCGGGCGGCACCGCCAATACGACTCCGTCTTCATTAACGCTCTCCTCCACCACCTCACCTCCGAGGAGCTCGACCTCGTCTTCGATCGACTTCGTGCCTGCGTGAAGCCGGGCGGACGGGTCTATCTGTACGAGCCGCTTCTCTCCACCGGCCAGCGTCCTCGGTGGTGGCCGGCATTCGGCGCGCTGGACTTCTTCTGGCGGGCGGTCATCGGGGTTTACATGCGTGCCGGCCGGCGACTCGGCTGGTTCGACCGCCCATACCGGGAGGCCATGAAGGACGGGTACACCGGCATCAGCCCAGACGAGCGCCCGATCGTAATTGACCGGTTGCGCCAGGCGTGGGGCAGGGATTTCGCACTGGTCGAGTGCCGCCCTCGGCACCAGTACGGTATCTCCTACGCCATGTCCGTCATGCTGCTGCCGGCCAAGGGCCGTCGCTTTCTGGAACCGCTTGCGTCCCTGGCAGCGGCGGCGGACAACATGCTCTTCCGGCTCGGAATGTGGGAAAGCAACGGGCTCAAGGTCCGGTGGATCCTGTGTGCGGTAAAGCTCGAGTACCGCGGCTGAGATTGGCTACGCACCGTGTAGCATACCGACACGCCTACCTGGGCGCGGACGGACTCGGCAGCTCTCCGGGGTCTTGGCCGCAAGGCGGGTCCCCTTTGTGCTGCGGGAGGGCTACCTTTAGATCCAGAATGGGTTTACGTCCCATTCACACCCGGAACGTGGGAGTGGAGGTCGGGCCTTTGGGATCGCCGAGCGTTGGCTGCCAAAGTCGGCACGCGCCGTGCATTCCCGGAGCGACACATCGGGATGGCTCGATCCTTTGACAGGTAATTCGATGCCCCAAATTCGTTCCCCGCTGCTGGTGCCCATTCCCGGTGTGCTGGCGTGACCATCAGCCGTTCTCCTGTCGACTCTCCCGCTGCCGGGACCGACGCCCCCAGTCACCGGGATACCACCACCCTCGATGAGTCGCCCGCCGGCCTCATCGCCAAGAGCATCCAACCCCTTCCAGCGCCGGTCTCCGCACCTCCCGTCCAGCAGGCTGACCGTCTGCTGCCTGGAATGACCTGGCCCGAGCGGCTCGACCTCACCCGCGGGGCTCCCCAGATCATGCGCCGGCATCTGGCGCGCGCGATGGTGCGATTCTCGGTGTTGCTCACCGGCGACGCGATCGCCTTGCTTGGACTTCGCTGGGTGCTCCAGGAGGCGCGCGATCTTCGCTGGTTTGGAAACCCCGTCGCTTCGGCATTGAACCGTATCGTGCCGCCTGACGCGCTGCCGCTGATCCAGTTCCTTCCGGCCGTGCTTCTGGGGCTCGTCGTTCTGGACACCTACGGCGCAAGCGAGCGTCGTCGCGATTCCGCCCGCCTGATCGCAGGCGTGACGTTCGGGCTGGTGCTTCCCTTCTGGGGATACCTGTGGGCGGGCCCGACGATCCTCGCCGTTCCAGGGTTCCTGTTCCTGGTCACGGCGACGGCAGTTGTGCTCGTGCTGGAGCGCTACCTGATCGACCGGACCGTACGGGCGCTGGCACCGGTAGGCCGTGGGGTAGCCAATGCGCTCCTCGTCGGGCGAGCGCAGGACACGCGGCGCGCTCTTACCTACCCGGTTCTGGCTGACACCCGGGAGTTCTCGATCCGCGGCGTGCTCGACCCGGACGAGCTGCAGGGAAGCAATGGAGAAAGCATGGTGAGCCGTCTCAGCCACACCATCAAGCGGCATCGGGCAGACACACTCGTGCTCGCGGGACCGCTGGGCGACGAGCGGTTCGCCGCCATTCTCGATGCTGCCGGCGCGGCAGGATGCCAGGTGTTCGCCTTGACCCGCTCGTTCGCACTGGCGGGGGTGGAACCGAAGGTGATCTACCGGGCCGGCGTTCCGCTGGTGGCGCTGACCCGTCCGGGTCTCCGGGCCCGCCAGCTCCTGCTCAAGCGGGCGCTGGATGTCATCGGCGCCGGACTGGGCCTGATCGTGCTGGCGCCGGTGTTTGCGGCCATCGCCATCGCCGTGAAGCTGTCATCCGCTGGGCCGATCATCTTCCGCCAGCAACGGGTCGGCCGCGGGGGGACCATCTTCATGATCACCAAGTTCAGGAGCATGGTGGAAGACGCGGAGTCGCAGCGTGAAGCGCTGGAGGAGAGCAGCATCTATCCCGATCCACGGTTGTTCAAGGTGAAGCAGGATCCGCGCGTGACTCGGGTAGGCACATTTCTGCGTCGCTCCAGTCTTGACGAGCTGCCGCAGCTGCTCAATGTGCTCCGAGGCGAGATGTCGCTGGTGGGACCGAGACCACCTTTGCCATCAGAGGTGGACCTGTACGAGGAGCATCACTACACCCGGTTCGACATGAAGCCGGGAATGACCGGCCCCTGGCAGGTGAGCGGTCGCAATACGATCACCGACTTCGAGGAAGTGATCCGGCTCGAGACCGCCTACGTGCGAGAGTGGGCCATCTGGAAGGACCTGGCCATCCTGCTGAAGACGATCCCCGTCGTATTCACGATGCGCGGAGCCCACTAGTCGCAAACTCGCGCAGCCGCGCGTCCACGTAGTCCCGAAATTCCCTCCGAAACCGGCCCGGCTCGAACCGTATCGCGTTGGCACGGCACGCCTCCGCCGTGATCGGGCCTCCGCTCTGCTCGAACCGGGCAACCGCCAGCCGCACCGAGTCAGACTCCTGCTCCGTGAAGAGCACCCCTGTCGGCGCCGGATCGTTCAGTCCTCGCACCGTCTCGAGCAGACCGCCTTTAGCGTAACCGATGACCGGGGTGCCGCACGCCTGCGCCTCCAGCGGGGCAATGCCGAAGTCCTCCTCGGCGGCGAACAGGAATGCGCGGGCGCGCTGAAGGTGATCGCGCAGCACCGGCAACGGTTGGTGGCCTATCAGCGCTACGTTCGGGCCGGCTTTCCCCTTCAATCGGGACATCTCGGGCCCGTCGCCGATGACCACCAGCCGGCGGTCCGGCATGGTGGCGAACGCCTCGATGATGACGTCCATGCGCTTGTAGGGCACCATACGCGATGCCGTGAAGTAGAACTCCTCCCGCTGCCCCCCTGGCACGAAATAGTCCACGTCCACTGGCGGGTAGATGACAGTTGAGTCACGCCGGTAGGCCTTCCAGATCCGGCGCGCGATGAACCGGCTGATGGCAATGAAGTCGTCCACGCCGTTGGCGGTTCGAGCGTCCCACAGCCGGACCCGGTGCAGCATGTACCTGGCAAGGAGCGATCGCAGGCCTCGATCGAGGCCCGCCTCCCGCAGGTATTGGTGCTGCAGGTCCCACGCGTAGCGCATCGGCGAGTAGCACATGCAGAGATGGAGCTGATCCGGACCGGTCAGAACTCCCTTCGCAACCGCATGACTGCTGGATAGGACCAGGTCGTAGCCGGAGAGATCGAACTGTTCGATCGCGAGGGGGAGAATGGGGAGGTACTGCCGGTAACGGGTGCGGGCAAACGGCAGCCGCTGAACGAAAGACGTCCGTACCGGGCGCCCCCCGAGGAAAGCCCGCTGCTCCGGGGGCACGAAATCAACCAGGCTGTAGAGGTCCGCGTCGGGAAAGACCGCCAGCATCTGCTCCAGCACCCGTTCGGCACCGGCGTAGGTGACCAGCCAGTCGTGTACCATGGCGACTTTCACCGGGCCATGACCTCATCCAGTGCGGCCAGTGTCTTGGCGGCCGAGGTGTCCCAGCTCCAGTGCCTGGCTCGCTCTAGACCCCGCTGGCGCAGGCGATCGGAAAGCCCCTCCTCGCACATGACCCGCCGAATGGCGGTGGCGAGCTGTTGAGGATCGTCGGCATCGGCGTAGAGAGCGGCGTCTCCACAGACCTCGGGCAGCGAGGCCGAGCGCGAGACCACCACTGGGCAGCCACAGGCCATCGCCTCGACCGGGGGCAGGCCGAAGCCCTCATAACGCGACGGATACACGAAGCACGCCGCACCCTGGTATAGTGCCCGCAGCTCGGCGTCGGTCACGTATCCCGCCTGAACCGCGAAGTCTGGAGTGCCGGAAGATCCGAAGATGCGTGGGTTCACCGGACCGGCGAGGACATAGTCCCAGCCATGCGGTCCCAACAGGCGAATAGCCGCCGACACCGCCTCGAGGTTCTTGTGCCGTGCGGAGCTGCCCACCGCAAGCACGTACGGACGCCCGCCCAGACCAAGCCGCTCCAGCACGTCCGGATCTGCCGGAGTGGCCAGGATGTGCTCGTACCCGCATGGAACTACTCTGATCTTCTCCTCGGCCACCCGCATCCACCGGATAAGCTCAGACCGGGAAAACTCCGAATCGGTGAGCACCAGCTCGGCGCGCCGCGCGAGATGGGGAAGCAGGAAGCGATAATAGCGCCGGAAGACAGGCGAATACGCCTCCGGCACCGCAAATATCGAGGCATCGTGAATCGTGACGACCTGGCGGAACGAAATGGCGGGGCCGGTGTTGGCCAGGTTCAGCAGCAGGTGCCCTCGCGCGTGTCGGGGAAGCTCCAGCTGCTCCCACAGGACCCCGCGGAGACTGCCAACCCGGCGAACCCTGATCCGCTGCAGCGGCAGGTCGAGTGTGGCATCATGTGGCGTCAACAGCGAGACCTCCAGCTGACTGTCGTTCACTTCCAGCTTCCGGTCCAGGGCCCTGACCAGCTCTCGCGCGTGCCGTTGAACCCCTGTGGTCCGTTGTGAAAGGAATCGGCCGTTGATAGCGAGTCCCAAACGTCTCAAGCGCGGGGATCCTGCTGGCCCAGGCGGGCCGATGCCCCGACCGCCAGGCCGAAGAAGGCCCAAAGGAACATCACCGTATATGTGGGAAAGCCATTGAGAGAGAACAGCACGGCGAGGAACGTCCAGCGGAGCGGTGCGAGCTCGGGGCGCCGGAGCCTGCCATACACCGCGGCCAGAAAGGCGGCGAACGTGAGGAATCCGATGATCCCCAGCTCAGCAAGCAGCTCGACGTAGATGTTGTTGGGAATGAGCTTCACGGTCTCGGCCATCCCCGCCAGACCGAGCGGCTGGTAGAAATTGTAGAAATAGCCGAACTGAGAGATTCCCACGCCGAGCAGCGGATGGTCGGCGAACATCCGAAGCCCGGAAATTATGAAGGCGATCCGCTTGACCCGGGAGCCGATCTCCTCGGTTCCGAGCTTGCCGATGATCACCGACTGCAGGTATCCGGTTTGAAACAGGACCGCGACGACCAGGAGCGCCACGACGATGCCGACCATTACGTACATCGTTCTGCGCCGCAGGTTCATCTGGGAGTGGGATCGGAACCAGATGATCGTCCACAACAACGCCAGCGCCAGAGCGTTCACCGTGGAGAAGGTCAGGAGAACGGTCAGGCTCAGGATTACCGCGAGCAGACGCCGCCCTTCGTAGAGCGCCACCCCCACCGAGGCAAGCAGGTAGAGTCCGAGGAAATTTCCCTCCGGGAACGTCCCCGACCGGACGAAGGTGTGCCCGCCCACGGAGAAGAACTTCGGGTCGACTATTCCCGGCAGCAGGAAAGGGTCGATGCCGGCCAGCCCAGACGCGAACAGGTACCATGAGTAGACGGCGGCTAACACTGCCCCGATCCTCCAGGCGCGCAGGTATCGCCGCTCGTCGATATACGCTGCCCAGGTGAAGAGCAGGAAACCCAGGACCCCGAGCGTCAGGTAGAGCAGCTTGGCAATGGCATCGCCCACCGGCCCGAACCGGGCCCCAAACTCCACCGCGGAGCTCCCCTCGGCCGGCAGGGCGAAGCGAATCAGGGTAAGGACCGCGGCGGCCACGGTGAACCACGCCAGGCGGCGGACCACAGCGCCGGTGCCGGGGGCAAGAGGGAGCCGGAGATCGGTGAGGTAGGTGAGGAGCGCCAGCGCCAGCGCTACTTCGTAGACCTTGAGAGGAAAGCCGAGGTTGACGGTGAAGGCGTAGGTGAACGGAAGCGTCACGACCGCGAGGAGAATCAGGCTCCGGCGCACCGATCCTACGTCTGATTGGGTGGCGGGGAGAACCGCCTCAGCCGACATCGCGTTGGGCTGACTTGGGGCCCCTGACCTCGCCCACCGCCGCCAGGAACTCCCGGTAGTCGGGACGGGTCTCCGGACGCACCCGGCGCCGGGCCTCGGCGAGATAGGCAAGTCCGATCCCGAGCACCAGGCCCACCATCAAGCCGGCCAGAACGCTGATCGTCCGCTTGGGGAAACTCTTCCATGCCGGAGGCTCGGCCGGGTCGATCACGGTGAGGACCGGTGTATCCCGCACTTCGTTGATCCGGGCCTCCTCGTACGACCGGGCCATGGTGGCGAGCACCTCCTGCTTCAGCTGGACCTTGCGCTCGAGACTGCGCGCGCCCACCGACGCGACCGAATACTCGGAAAACTGCCGGTTCCGTTGAAGAAAACGGACCAGCTCATCCTCCGCATCGGCCAGCTCCTTCTGTAGCTCCTGGCGGCGCCGCTCGGTGAAGATGCGCTCCTCGCCCGATTGCGATCGGCGCCGCTCCACGTTGAACTTGTTCAGCTCCTCGACCATCCGGTTGGCCACCTGCGCCGCCAGATCGGGATCGCGCAGGGTGATCTTCAGGGTCAGGACGCCGGTACGGCGATCGGGAGTCAGGGAGGTTGCGTCGGCGAGGGCCAAAAGCCCGGCCTCCATCCGTCGCGGCGGGGTGTCGCCCTCGATCTTGAGGATCTGGAGCAAGGGCCGAGTGGCCTTTCCCCCTTTAGCGTCTGGATCGGGGAATTCGGCCGTGAGAAGGGCCTCGCGAATGCCCCGGCTCCGGAGCACGTCGGCCATGAAGTCGGGGGAATACGGTGTAGCGATCTGGGTACCGAGGCCGAATTGGGTGGCGAGACCGCCCAGGCTGCTGCTGAGGGAGCTCTCCTTCGGAGCCTCGGGCACGAAGCTGGTCAGCGCGGTGTAGCGGACCGGGAGAATCAGGACCACGATGGCGGTTAGCAGTGCGC
The DNA here is from genome assembly GCA_039930805.1 of Gemmatimonadales bacterium. Taxonomy (GTDB): domain Bacteria; phylum Gemmatimonadota; class Gemmatimonadetes; order Gemmatimonadales; family GWC2-71-9; genus CAVVWJ01. Next base: position 7,329 of record JBDTTD010000049.1, read on the forward strand.
AGCCGACTGCCGTCACGAAAATGAGCCGGCGGCGGCGCACCAGCGGGGTCAACAGGTCGAAAACAGAAACGTCCTCCCGATCCGCTGGGGGAACGGGAGCAGAGTGAGACACGGGTTCTGTCCTCGTCAGCGGAGCCTCCGGTGGGGTGCTATCAAGGTTGCGTAAGGTAAAGCGCCCCAAGGCCATCTGTCGAGTCCAGCGGATATGCGGGAGTTGCTCTGGCCTGTAACGCAGGCATATTTCTTGACTTGCCTGCTTGCGGACTCCGGGAGTGGACTTAACAGGGGAGCTGATGGCCGCACCGAGATCGGTAGAACGTCTCCAGCCTGCAAGGCCGAGAGCCTCCGCGGAACCCCGCCAGAATATCTGCCTCTCGATCACTCACGGGTTCCAGGCCCGTAACCTCCTCCAGACCGATGTGTTGCCGGTCCTGCTTGAAGGAGGGTATGAGGTAACCGTGATCGGTCCGGCAAGCGGACGCCCCGAGTTCCAGGAGGCCTTCAGGCAACCGGGGGTGCGCTTTGCCTCCGCGGTAGCGAAGCCTGGCCGGCTGGCTAACTTCTTCGGAACGGTTCGCCGCTACGCCCTCGCCAACCCCCGGCGCAATGCCACATACAACCTCTTCAACGAAGAGTTTCTCAAGAGTCGGAAGCCGCTGTATGTCTTTCTCCGGGCGATGAATCGGGTGCTCGGCCGGCGTCCGGAGCTCCGGCGGGCCTGGACCTCGATCGAGGGTGCCCTGATCCCAGGGTGGGAGGCAGAAGAGGTGCTTCGCGCGGCCGCACCCGCGCTCCTCGTTACCGGCACCCCGGGCACCGAGTACCTGGATGCGCTGCTGCTCCGGGCCGCGCGCCGGCTGGGAATACCCACGCTCTGCGTCGTCCTCAGCTGGGACAACCTGACGTCGAAGGGACACATGGCGGTGCGGCCCGATCGGCTGGTCGTCTGGAACGAGCGCATGCGCCAGGAAGCCCTGGACCTGCACGACTACCGGCCCGAAGACGTGGACGTGGCCGGGGTAGCCCACTTCGACGTCTACGCCCGTCCCGAGCAGCATCTCTCCCGCGCCGCGGTATGCCGGCGGCTGGGGCTCGACCCCGGGCGCAAGATTCTGGTGTTCGGAACCGTGTCGCCCTTCCTGTTCCGCTACAACCTCGAAATAGCGGAGCTGCTCGCCAGGGCCGCCGCCGACGGCCGGATCTCGCCGCCCTCTCAGGTGGTCGTGCGGCTGCATCCCCAATCGATCTCCGGCATCTATGCCGATGATCTCGAGGGTTACCGCCGCCTGCAGGCGCGGTTTCCCGGCGTGGTGGCGCTCGATCTTCCTCAGGTCATTGACAGTGGACTGCAGTGGGCGTTGCCGGACGAGGAGATGGTGTGGCTGGCCAGTCTGCTGCGCCGGGCCGACGTATCCCTCACGGTCGGATCGACGCTCGCCATCGACGCGGCCCTGTGTGACACTCCCATCATCGGGGTGGCGTTTGACGGCGTGCATCGGCTCCCCTACTCGAGCTCGATTCGCCGGGCCTATGACTACACCCACTACCAGCCATTGGTGGAGACCGGCGGCCTTCCGCTGGCGGAGGACGAAGGGAAGATGATCGAGCTGGTAAACCGCTACCTGGCAGATCCCGAGCTCGATCGGGAGGGCAGGGCCACCATCATGCGGGAGCAGGCGTGGAAGGTCGACGGACACTCCGGAGAGCGGGTCGCCCGGCTGATCGCGGCCAACGCGCGGAGCTGGACCCGATGAGCGGTGCCGGGCTGCAGCAAGGAGATCGCGCGACGACCTCCGACCCAGGCGTCGTCAACGCCGCGTGTCCGGTCTGCGGCGCGGAGAAGAGCGTTCGCCGCTTTCGCGCCCGCGATCCGCACTACGGGAATGAGGGTTGGTGGTGGCAGCGCGAGTGCACTGGATGCCGCAGCATGTTCCTCGACCCGATGCCAAAGGCCTCGGACATTCCCGGCTTCTATCCCGAAGAGGACTACTACGCCTACCGTCCCGCGTCCTCCCGCACCCGGGTCAAGCAGGCGCTGATGACGGCTTTGGGTTGCGCCAACCCTACCCGTGAACCGGCGTTTGCCCGGCCGGGGCGGGTGCTGGACTTCGGCTGTGGGGCAGGCGACTTCCTGGCTGAAGCGCGAGACCGGGGCTGGCAGTGTTCCGGCGTCGAGCTGAGCGACCGCGCCATCGCGGCGGCCAGAGACCGCGGCCTCGAGGTGCGGCGCTCGACGGCCGAGTATCCCGCCGCCGGCTTCGACTACGTCAGGGCCAACCATTCTCTGGAGCACGTGCTCGATCCTCCGGCGGTGCTGGCCGAGTTGTACCGGGTACTGAAGCCGGGGGGCACCCTCTTCATCGGTGTCCCGACCAGGGATGGGCTGGCCGCCCGGGTCTTCGGGCGGCACTGGTGGTATCTGGGCGCACCGGTGCACCCGGTAACTTTTTCCACCGGCGGCTTGACCGGCCTCCTGCGCTCGATTGGCTTTCGGCCGGTGCGGGTGGCCACCAACAGCGACTACGGCAGCATCGCCGGCTCGCTGCAGATCTTCCTCAACCGCCACACCGACCGCACCTCGTCCGACGGAATCCTCTTCCGATTCAAGCCCGCGTTGCTGGTGGGCCACTGGGCTGCCCGTCTCCTCGACCTCGTCGGCCTGGGAGACAAGCTCGAGATCGTAGCCCTGAAGCCGGAGTCCTAACCGGTGCGCATCCTGCTCGTGGGCGGTGCCGGGTTCATCGGGACCCACCTGGCGCGCCGTCTCGCCGCCGCCGGCCATCGGCTGACCATTCTCGACTCGCTCACGGCCCAGGTTCACGGGAAGGACGCCGACTTTACGCCGGCGCTCCGGGAATCGGCCGAGTGCGTCCGCGGCGACGCCCGGCGCTCGAAGGACCTCAGGCGGGTTCTTCCCCGGCAGGAGCTGATCTACTGGCTGGCGGCGGAGACCGGAACCGGCCAATCGATGTATCGGATCGGCCGGTACGTGGACACCAACGTCGCGGCCTTCGCCGCCCTCTTCGACGAGCTGGTCAAGGCACCCGGTGCCGCGCCCCGGGTGGTGCTCGCCTCCTCCCGCGCGGTCTCCGGCGAAGGCGCCTACCTCTGCACCCGGGACGGTATGGTGGCGCCAGGGCCTCGCGTGGGGCATGACCCGGTACACGGCTGGTCGCCCGGCTGCCCGGTGTGCGGCGGCGTCATTCACCCGGTGCCTACCGGCGAGCAGGTGCCTCCCAGGCCCACCTCGGTGTACGGATGGACCAAGCTGGCTCAGGAGCAGTTGCTCCAGGTGGTGGGCGAGGCGGTGAACCTGGACTACGCCATTCTGCGCTTCCATAACGTGTACGGCCCGGGGCAGGCACTGACCAACCCCTATACCGGCGTGCTGATGGTGTTCTTCAATCGCGCCCTCGACGGCCAGCCGCTGCTTCTGTTCGAGGACGGGAACATCACCCGCGACTTCGTGCATGTGGACGATGTCGTCTCCGCGCTCGAGGCTGCCGGGCTTCGCCCCGAAACCGATCGCGCCGCCTACACCATCGGGAGCGGCGTTCCCGTCACGATTGCGGCGGCGGCCGAGGCGATTCGCTCGGTGACCGGCTCCGGATCCGAGATCTCGGTCGGGGGCCAGTTCCGGGTAGGCGACATTCGCTTTGCCCTCGCCGACATCTCGCGCGCCGAAGCGGGGCTGGGCTATCGGCCGAAGGTGGCGTTCAGTGAGGGGCTCGAGCGCCTGCTTCCCTGGGTGCTGGAGCAGCAGCGGCCGCCCGACCGCTCAGAGGCAAGCGCTCGAGAGATGGCGAGAATAGGACTGCTTCGGGGCTGGAAATCCTGAGCTCCGCGCCCGTGGCCGTGGTGATCGTCAACTGGAATGGCCGGCGACTCCTCGACTCCTGCCTGGAGGCCGTTGCCGGCCAGACCATACCCCCGGACCTGATCATCGTGGTGGACGACGGATCCACCGACGGATCGGTGGCCCACCTGCGCAACGCCTGGCCCTCGGTCGAGGTCATCGAGCTGGGCCGAAACCTCGGCGTGGCAGCCGGCAACAATGCCGGGATCGGGCGCGCACTGGCCGCCGGCGCAACCCAGGTTCTCCTGCTCAACAACGACGCCACCATGAGGCCCGACGTCATCCAGCAGCTGAGGTCAGCGCTGGAAGCCGGTGGCCCGGACGTCTGGGCGGTAACGCCCAAGATCGTCTATCGATCCGATCCGGGGACGATCTGGTCCGCCGGCGGCAGGATGATCTGGTGGAGAGGGCTGTCGAAGGACCGCGGGACCGATCACCCGGACCGGGGCCAGTTCGACCGGAGCGATCTGGTCGGATACGCCAATACCTGCTGCCTGCTGCTGCGGGCCGAGGCGTTCGCGCGAGCCGGTATGATGGATGAGGCGTACTTCATGTACTTCGATGACTCGGACTTCTCGGGAAGGCTGGTGCGGGCGGGGGGAAAGATCGCCTATGCGCCGGGGGCGGTGGTGCTGCACGACGTGCAGGCCAGCAGCAAGGACGCCGTCCAGCCGGTGAACCACTTCATGCTGTACTACACCACTCGAAACCGGGTGCGCTTCATCCAGCGGAACGTACCCGGGGCGCCGTTGCGACTGCTCGCTCACGGGTTCACCATCGGCAGCCGTTTGATCCGGATGGGGCAGGCATTGCGTCGGGGTGACCGGCGGACAGTCTCGGTCATCTGGCGGGCGATCTACGATGGCTACGTTCGCCGCCTCACCGGGCCGAGCTACACTCCCTGATCACTTCCGGGTTACCACCACGATGGTCACCAGCGCGCTCAGAACCTGGGCCGCGACGGAGATGATGCCCGCGATGTTGCTGGGCTGCTCCTGAATGCGCCGGGCGGGAACGAACACGACCGCGCCTGACTGAGGCCGGGGCACATTGTCCGCCAGGATGACGCGACGCTTGACCGATTCCCGCTTGCCATCGGGCTGGGTGACGTAGGCCCGCTTGTCGTCGCCCAGCTGGGTGTAGCCGCCCGCGGCGCGCACATACCAGTCCAGCGATTTGCCCCGGGTATAGACCACGGCGCCCGGTGAGTTGACCGCGCCGTCCACGATGACGATCGGGTTGAACTCCGGGATATTGATCGAGTCACCGCCGACCAGGATTACGTTGTCGCCGGCCTTCCGATTCTTCAACACCCGCGGCAGGTCGATGCCTACCCGTTCGATGTACCCTCGGGCCAGGGTGTCACCGGCTCCGGCGGTCTTGTCGCTGATCGGCGCCGGCCGGTCGTTGGACGGCTTTCGTCCCGGGCCATATGACCGATAGAACTGGACTCCGCCGGGGTAGGCCTGCTCGGTGAGCCCGCCGGCCCGCGCGATCAGGTCGGTGATGCGGTCGGTCTTGGATCGCAGGGCATAGCGGCCGGGGTGCTTGACCTGGCCGGTGAGATACACCAGGCGTTGAGATTCCCAGCCCGGCTTACGGCGAATCAGGACGTTGTCATAGGGCATTAGCTCGACATCGGGAATTCCTGCCTGCCTGGGCGATCGCCCTGCTGCCGCCCCACTCCGCGAAGAGAGCTGGGCGGAGTCGAGCGCCACGAGAATCGACTTGGCCAGGGCTCCGGGATCGCCGGTCTCTTCCCGGCGCGCGATTTCCGCCTCGGTGAGGTCGGCGTCCTCGGTTACCCCGTCGGCCAGGAGCACCACGTCCCGCATCGTCATGCCCTGGCGGAACGGCACCCGGCCCGGGTTGTTGACCCCGCCCACGACGGTGACATAGGGAGCCGGGAGAAAGGCGGCCCGGGAGAACACCCGCACTTCGTCCTGGTCCTGCAGCGGGAGGTCTTCGACCAGCCGTCCGGTGGAATCGGCAAAGGCAGACCGGAGCTGCACCCGGGTGGAGTCATCGTTGGTGCGGGACACGAGAACCCGGTCGAGATAGACGTCGGGCTTGGGCCCGCCGGCGGCCTGAACTGCCTCGCTCAGCTTCATTCCGGGCGCGAACCCGACTCTCCCCTCGACCCACACGTTGCCCTTCACGCTGACATACCCGCGAACCTGGTCCGGTATCGCGAGCACGGTGACCGAGTCGCCCGGAGCCACCGGCACGGC
>JBDTTD010000050.1:0-13091 GCA_039930805.1 Gemmatimonadales bacterium
GCGGCACGATGAGTCCGTCGTTGGGCCTTCCCATCGGGACTACCTATCTGCCCGCCTCGGTGGCCAAGACAGGAACCCAGTTCGAGGTCGAGTACCGGGGCGAGCGGCTGTCGGCCGAGGTGGTTAGCCGGCCGTTCTGGAAGAAGGGAAGCGCAAGGAAGGGAGGGTAAGCGGGGCAGTGGGGCAGCGGGGCAGATATGGTGGTGCTCAGAGCACTCACGCGTCATCCGCATTCCCTTCCCGTCTTTCCCGTCCCCTCGCTCGTGATGCTGGGGGCAGGCTCTTCCGTCCTAGCTCGGACACGGGCCGCCGGCGGCCGCCCACTGCTTGAACTTGACCACCAGCTCGTCGTGCGGCACCGGCACCGGCGCACGATTCCCACCCGGTTGCCAGCCCCACAGCACCAGGCTGTCCTCGCTCACGTGCTTGATCAGCGCATCGAAGTTGCGGCCGCCATTCTGCCGCTTGCTCTTGATGGTCTCGCACAGCGCAGCGGGCGAGAGGCCGATCCAGGCCATCCTGTGCTCCGGCGACGGCAGCCCCCAATGCGGTGCTCCCGGCGGCGCATTGGAACCGTAGCTGGCCGGCGAGTTGGAAACGCCATGGCAGGTGGCGCAAGGCAGCCCCTCGGCGCCGTGGCCCTTGGGGCCGCGACGCACGTCCATCGTATGCGGCAGGCCGGCGTCGTACTGCAGCGGCGCGTCGCCCGGGATGTGACAGTTCTGACAGCGCGGGTGCTGGAAGACCTGCTGTACGGTAGCGAACGCGGTGACCGCCTGGGCTTTCAGTTCCGGGGTAGGGCGAGGGCCGCACCCGGCAGGCGCCAGCAGGAGGACCGCCAGTAGGATGGGTGTGCGCATGTTGCGTTCCTCAGGCCGTGGCCGATAGCCGCAGTGGCAGCTCCCGGAGACGCTGGCCGGTCAGGGCCGCGACGGCGTTGGCTACGGCCGGCGCGATCGGCGGGGTACCGGGCTCGCCTACTCCGCCCATCTTTTCCGTGCTGGGCACGATGTGCACCTCCACCACCGGCATTTCGTTCAGTCGCAGCACCCGGTAGTCGTGGAAGTTGGATTGCTGTACCCGGCCGTCCTTGAAGGTCAGCGCGCTGTGGAGCGCGGCACTCAGGCCGAAGGAGATTCCCGACTCCATCTGGGCCCGTACCGCCTCGGGATTCACCGCCACCCCGCAGTCGATGGCGCAGACCACCCGGTGCACCCGAATGACGTTCTTCTCCACCGACACCTCCGCCACCTGGGCCACGTAACTGCCGAAGGATTCGTGCACCGCGATGCCGCGACCCCGGCCCTTGGGTGCCGGCGTGCCCCACTGGGCCTTCTCGGCCGCCAGGTTGAGCGCGGCCAGGTGGCGCGGGTGCCCCTTGAGCAGGGCGCGCCGGTATTCGACCGGGTCCTTCCCGGCGGCCTTGGCCAGCTCGTCTATCAGGCTCTCCATCACGAACCCGGTGTGGCTGTGCCCGACCGAGCGCCACCACAGCACCGGAATGCCGGTCTTCGGCGAGTGGAGGTCGACCCGGTGGTGCGGTACTGACTTGAGATAGGCTGAATCGGCCACGCCCTCTACCGAGGTGGCGTCGATGCCGTTCTTCACCATCATCGGCTCGAACGGGGTGCCTGCGACGATCGATTGCCCTACCAGCGTGTGGTGCCAGGCCGTCGGCATCCCGTCACCGCCGAGACCGATGCGAGCGCGGTGGACGTAGGCCGGCCGGTAATACCCGCCGTGTACGTCGTCTTCCCGGGTCCACACGGTTTTGACCGGGGCCTTTGCCGCCTTGGCCACCTGCACCGCCTCGCTGACGAAGTCGGATGTGGGAGTGGCCCGGCGGCCGAAGCCGCCGCCGAGGAAGGTAGTGTGGATCTCCACCTGCTCCGGCTTGAGACCGGTGATCTTCGCGGCCACCTGCTGGTCCACGGTCTGGAACTGGGTGCCGGTCCAGATCTCGCACTTGCTCGGGCTGATGCGCACGGTACAGTTGAGCGGCTCCATCGGCGCGTGCGCCAGGTACGGCACGGCGTACTCGGCGTCGACCATCTTACTCGCCTTCCCAAGCGCGACCTCGACGTTGCCGGCCTGCGCGGCTGGAAGGCCCTTGGTGCCCGCCAGCCGGCGAAATTCGGCATGCAATCGCGCGGTGTCGAGCTTCGCGTGCGGGCCGAGGTTCCACTCGACCTGGAGGGCGTCACGCCCCAGCTTGGCCGCCCAGAAGTGATCCGCCACCACGGCCACGCCGCTGGGTACCTGCACCACCGCGCGTACGCCCGGAACCGCCCTGGCCTTGGCAGCGTCGAGCGTTTTCACCTTGCCACCGAAGACGGGTGGCCGGGCGACCAGGGCGGTGAGCAGTCCATCGAACTGCACGTCCATGCCGAACTGGGCGCGGCCGGTGATCTTCTCCGGCGTGTCGAGGCGCTTGGTCGGCTTGCCGATGATCTTCCAGTCCTTGGGGTCCTTGAGCGGCACCGTCTTCGGCACCGGCAGCTTCGACGCCGCCTCGGCCAGCTCCCCGTAGCGCGCCCGCTTGCCGCCGGAGATTACGGCGCCGTTCTCGGTTCGGCAGGCCAGGGGCTCGACGCTGAACCGCCGCGCCGCGGCTGCGACCAACATCGCCCGCGCCATGGCCCCGGCCTGGCGGCACCGATCGAACTCGGACCAGGTGGTGCTCGAGCCGCCCGTCATCTGCATGCCGAAAGCGGTGTGGGCATAGGCGGGAGCCGCCGGCGCATGCTCGACCCGGATCCGGCTCCAATCGGCGTCCAGCTCCTCGGCGATCAGCATGGGCAGGGTGGTCCAGATCCCCTGGCCCATCTCGGAATGGGGCAGCAGCACGGTGACGGTGTCGTCGGCGCCCACCCGGAGGAACGCATTGGGCATGAACGGACCGGCCGGAGCGCGCTCCGCCTGGGCGAAGCGCCGGGCGCCGGGGACCGTGAAGGCGATGACCAGGCCACCGGTGACCAGCGCGCCGGTCTTCAGGAACTCGCGGCGGGAGGGAGTCGATGTCTCGCTCATGCGGAGGTCCTCAGCTCGGCCGCCCGATGGACGGCGGCACGCACGCGCTGGTAGGTGCCGCAGCGGCAGATGTTCCCGCTCAGCGCGGCATCGATGTCGGCATCCGTGGGATCCGGCTTTGCGACCACCAGGGCCGCGGCCGACATGATCTGGCCCGATTGGCAGTAGCCGCACTGCACCACGTCCAGCTCGGCCCAGGCCCGCTGTACCGGATGACTCCCATCGGACGAGAGCCCCTCGATGGTGGTGATCTTCTTGCCTTCGGCCGACGAGACCGGCGTGACGCACGAGCGCCTCGGGGCACCATCCAGGTGCACGGTGCAGGCGCCGCACTGGGCGATGCCGCAGCCGAACTTGGTGCCGGTCAGGCCGAGCAGGTCGCGCAGCACCCAGAGGAGGGGCATGTCGGATGGCGCGTCTACTTCGCGCTGGGCGCCGTTGATCGTCAGTTTCATGGGCTCTCCCGGCGGATCACGAGCCGGAGAAGGGAAGCAGGAATGCGAGGATGTATGACTGGCACGCTACAGGCTCGCGGGTGAGGCGTCAAGAGAACGCGGGATCCCTCGTCAGTGCACGGTCAGCCAGGCGCCCGCCTGTCAGATGTCGGCCTGCATGTGGTCGCCGCGGTCCTCGGTCCGAATCGCGGGCCAGGTGCCGAGGGGCGTCACGCTGGGCAGGACGCAAGACGTTGGTAATCCGGGCTCGAGGCCGAGGGTCCCCTGCCCGAGGATGGTTTCCACCTGGTCGAACGCGTGAACCGGCAGAGCGCCGGATTCCCGGGCCCAGCTCTCGCTCGCGGCGAGCGCATCGGCATAGCGCTCGCCCGAGATCACCAGGTCGGCGCCGTAGCTACGGATGCGGTCCACCTTGGCCTGGGAGGCGACGGTGGGCACGAAGATCCGGGTGGGAATGCCCAGCCTCATGGCGGCGAAGGCCACCGCCGCTCCGTGATTCCCGCCCGAGGCCGCGACCACCCCGCACGGTGGAATCGGCCGCAGCAGCAGGTTCGCGAATGCGCCCCGGGCCTTGAACGACCCCGAATGCTGGAGCAGCTCCAGCTTGAGGGTGAGGGGAAAAGCGTCGAGCCCCAGGTCGCTGCCGTCGAGCTGGAGCAGCGGCGTGCGCCGAATGTGCGCCCGGATGACCTGCCCAACTTCGGCGATGCGCTCGCGAGTGAACGGCATGTCGCTGGCCTGCGCCATGGGGACGCCTCCGCCGGTGGATCAACGGTCCCGGAAACTGTCCTTCACAGTAGCTAGGCCCCTATCTTTGGACCATCGCAGCGCCGATCTCACGATCAGCCCGTCAGGAGAAACCGGTGAAGCTCCCTCTCTGCTGTCCGGCCCTGGTTCTCGCTTTGCTGGCCCCTTCCTTCATCCCGCTCGACGTCACCGGCACCCGCGCGACCGCCGATCCGGGAGAGGTCGCCGTTGTCATCAAGAAGTTCAAGCAAAAGGACCCTGGCTTGGCCAAGGTGTTCGCCGAGGCCCAGGGCTATGTCGTGTTTCCTACCGTTGGCAAGGGAGGCATCGGCCTCGGGGCGGCACGAGGCAAGGGGTACGCCTACCAGCGCGGCCGGCTGATCGGACGTTCGACCCTGACCCAGGTGACCATCGGGCTCCAGCTCGGCGGGCAGGCCTACAGCGAGGTGGTGTTCCTCAAGGACGCGGCCGCGCTGGACAGCTTCAAACGTGGCCGGCTGAAGCTGGATGCGCAGGCCTCGGCGGTAGCACTCACCGCCCGGGCCTCGGCCGACCTCGCGTACCGCAACGGCGTCGCCATCGTCACCATGACCAAGGGGGGGCTGATGTACGAGGCCTCGGTGGGGGGCCAGAAGTTCTCCTTCAAACCGGTCGGGAAAACGTAGCCGTGCCGCTTCGCCTGGCCATCCTCACCATTTCCGACGCCGGCAGCCGCGGCGAGCGGGCCGACGCGTCGGGCGATCACATCGAGATGTGGGCCAAGGAGCATGGTTACGCCATCGCCGAGCGGGCCCTGGTGCCGGACGAGGTAGGCCGCATTTCCGCGCTGCTGACGGCATGGGCCGACGCGGGCCGAGTGGACGTCATCCTCACCACCGGCGGAACCGGCCTCACCGCCCGGGACGTCACTCCGGAGGCCACCCGCCCCATTCTCGACAAGGAAGCTCCCGGCATCGCGGAGGCGCTTCGGATGAGCGTCTACCCTCGCTTCCCTCGCGCGGCCCTCTCCCGCGGGGTCGCCGGCGTCCGGGCCAAGACCCTGATCGTGAACCTCCCCGGCAGTCCCGGCGGCGTGCGCGACGGGCTGGCGGTGCTGAACGACCTGGTCGAGCATGCGGTGGAGCTGGTGAGGGGAGTTCGTACGGGGCACTAGTGCGCGTCCTCGGCCGCCAACCGCTCCAGCCCTGCACGAGCTTCGCGTATATACGGTCCTAACTCGGCGTCGGCATGCCGCCAGACGTCGACCACGAACTGGTACGCGTCTCTCGCCTTCTGCCTCTCGCCCAGACGCTCCGCGATACGGCCTTGCTCCAGTCTTCCGAGGACAAAGAAGGGCCCCTCGGCCTTCCAGACCCATCGATCCAGCACCACTTCTGCCTGCTGCGCCCTTCCCGCTGCCAGGAGCAGGCGGGCCTCGACGCCTTTTTCATAGGAGCAGACGTTCGCGATGCAGAGGGTGTCAGGGATGGATTGAAATAGGCGCAAGGCCTGGACGGAGTCGGCTCGGGCCAGCGCGAGATAGGCTACTGCAGCGGCGCGCAGATATCGGTCGCGGAGCTTCCCCTGCGCGCTGGTCTGGCCGCGGGCATCCTGTTCGGCCCGGCGCGCGAACCGCGCCAGCGACGCTGTGTCTCCTCGGGCCAGCCACCAGGGTAGCCCGCGCAGCTGCCGCGGCTGGACGTTGTGGCGCGGCACTGGCCATGTCGTTCCCCGGTCGAACGCGCGGGCGAAGGTGGTGGCGGCGAGAGATTCCGGGATTGCCCCCAGCAGGCTGAGACTAAGGAACGGATCCAGGTACCAGGAGAAACGCGAGGCCTTGGAATCAAGCAGCAGGCGACGGTCCACGGCGTACGCCTCCCGGAGGTGGCCCCGAGACGCCAGCCCCCGGGCCAGAAATTGCCGGTACATCAGCGTGTCGGACCAGGGTAGTACGCCGTTACCGCTGCGCCGGCTCTGCTCTCGGAGGAGCCTGATTCCGGTTTCACCCGAGTCCGCCCACCAACCGAGGTGATCAGACCCGACATCCCCGAGTACGAAGGCGGATGCGCCGGCTATCATCAACGCCGCCTCCGGCGCGCGGGATCGCTCGGGATCGAGCATCAGGGCGGACAGCCGAATGGAGGGGGCATTGACGTCGGTGGGATCGAGCCGCAGATAGGCGGCCGCATATTTCCGGGCCAGATCCGGACGGTTCAACAGGATCGCCAGTGTCACCGTATGCTCGTATGCGGGAGCAAACCCCGAGTCGAGCGCGATGGCGCGGTCGAAGGCCTCGAGGGCCGGGCCGGGAGGTCCCCCAAAGGGAGGATCGCTGTGAAAGCGCGCATCACCCAGCCGGTACCAGACCTCCGGGTCCTCCGGGTAGCGGTGGGCGGCGTCCTCCAAGGTTGCGTACCACCGATAGCTGAAGCGGATCAGATCGGCCGGGTCGGTCGCATCGATGGCCGCGATGTCGAAGGAGTCGGCGGCGACCTGCATGCTGTCCTTGGGAGAGAGTCCGCGGTTGAGCACCACGGCTTTCCGGAAGTATTCGACTCCCCTCAGGTAGGATTGCTCGTTCGCCGGATGCCAATCCACCGCCATCCCCATCCCTTTGAACGCGATCGCGAAGGTGCTGTCCTGGGTAGTGGCCCGGTGGTAGTACACCAGGGCAGAGTCCCAGACGCCTCGGCGATAGAACTGCTCCCCATAGAGAAAGGCCTTCAATGCGGGGAGCGATCGGGACCCGATCGATACCTGCCGTACCGCCCCGATCGGGCGATCCTGTCCCAGTAGCTGAAGGATCCTGACTCCGAGCGAGTCGGCCAGGTTTCCGATGTCCGCCGTGTCGCCTTTTACCTCGAGATCCGGTCCCGCTTTCTTGTTCGCCAGGTCCAGCACCGTCGCTCTCAGACTGACGGTATCTCTCGTTCGGCTGACGCTCCCGAAGACCACCAGCCCCGCACCGGTCCGGTGGCCGAACCTCCCGGCGGAGACTCGATCGGCCCGGCCCTTCCAGCGCTTGATTCCCACCGACTGGGCGACGGTACGCAGCGGTCCGGCGCCGTCGAGGTCCCGGGAGAGAATATCCACCAGCCCCTCATGCCAGACGTGCAGCGACGGGTCGAGCACATCAAACGGGGCAACGGCGAGCAGGTTGGCATCGAGGGGTAGATCGGTGCGGCTGCCCGAGAGGATAACTCCTGCCGCCACCAGCCCTAACAGACCGGCCACAGCGGCCCAGCGGGGCAGCGCCGAGTACACCAGCCGAACCGGTGCGGCGAGACCGAGCGACTCAGGGAGCCCTCGGGTGGGCGTGGGCGAGCGGACCGGGGGGCGGGGTCCCTCCCTGGCCCTGATCGCCTGCATCAAGGACAGCGTCTCCGGGGAGGGGGGCACCTCCAGCTCCTGGGCCAGGCGTGTCTCCAGCGCCCGATACTCTTGCAGCGCCGCTCCTCGGTCCCCGGCGCGGTCGAGCAGCTCGATCAGCCGGCAGGCCGCTCGTTCATAGTCGGGCGACAGGGTGACGGCGTACCGGGCATGGCCCGCTGCGTCGGCCCAGTTGCCGGCTCGTTCCTCCGAGGCCGCCAGGGCCCACGCCGCCCGTGCGGCACGGCTCCGCAGACTGTGCCGCTCGCCCTCAAGCCAGCTCTCGAAGTCGGGCGCATCGGCCACGTGGAAGCCTTCCAGCAGATCGCCCCGATAGAGCGACAGCGCCTCTCTGGCCCGGTCCGCATCGGCAACCGTCCGAAAGACCGTGACGTCACACCAGAAGCTGACCGGGTCCAGACCAACCTCATCGCCCCGGGTGGCGACGACGGCCTCCCCGAGATGGTGCCGCAGAAAGGAGAGCGCATTGCGGAGGGCGCCGCGGGCGTGGCTCTGGTCCGACTCCGGCCAAAAAATCGCGAGAAGACTGTCGCGGCGATGAAAGCCGCTCGGGGTGGCGACCGCGAGATAGACCAGCAGGGCGACGCGCTTCGGCTGGGAGACGAGCGCATCCAGCTCCTGAGCCTCGCAACCCCGCAACTCCAGCGCACCAAGTGTCCGTAACTCGATCATGGGCCGTCCGATGGGATGGCGTTACCTGACCGGCTCGCCGGGACACTGCCAGCGTACGGCTGAGACACGCCACCACTTTAAGGTAGGGTCCGGTTCCCAGTTCCACATCCCCCGGAGCATCGCGTCCTCCCCGGAGAAGGGAATCTCCTGGTCCACTCGTTATCCACGAGACGCGGGGAACCATCCAAGGAGGCCCATCATGCGGCCACTCGTATCGAGCATTGCAACCCTGATGGTGGTGACGGCTGCCGGCACCGGGTGCAGCAGCAACGGGACCACACCACCACCCGACCCGGTGCTAACGACGGTTACGGTCACCCCCGCGACCGCGACCCTGTTCATTGGTGCGCCGGGAAACACGGCGACACTGGCGGTGGCTGGAAAGGATCAGGACGGCGGCACGATGACCGGGCTGGTCGCGCCAACCTTTTCGAGCGATAACGACGCCACCGCCACGGTGAGTGGCGACGGAACGGTCACCGCGGTGGCCGCCGGAACGGCACAGATCACGGCCTCCCTGACCGCGGGCAGTGTCACCAAGACGGGCAGCGCTACGGTAACGGCACAGGAAGCACCGGCGAGTGCTTCGGTCAGCACACCGGGACTGGCTTTCCAGGCGCCTCTGGTGGACGTGCGGGTGGGGGGTTCCGTGACTTGGACGATTGGAGCCACGACCCACAATGTCACGTTTACCTCTCCCGGCGCGCCGGCTTCTATTGGAGACCTCAACAACGCATCTGCCGCCCGGACATTCCCGAGTAACGGCAGCTTCAACTATCACTGCACGATTCACCCGCAAATGACGGGCTTGGTCCGCGTGCACTGATGGGTCCAGCCGACGAGCCGCTCGGCCGCCGGCGATTCCTGCACGTCGCCGCGGCGGGCGCTGCTGCCCTCGCCGGCGGCAGCCTCACGACGTTGAGCGGCTGCGACCCCGGTATGGGGCCGGGTGATGGGGACACGGCCCGATCGCCACTCGCCGTGCCGGCCTCGCTGTCGGCCGGGGCCGCGCTCCTGGTAACAGCGCCTGGTACCGAGGTCCGGGCGGGCCGGGAGTCGTGGCCCGCCTGGGCATTCAACGGGGCGGTCCCGGGACCGACCATACTGGCTCGGCAGGGAGAGCAGGCGCAGCTCGGCCTGCTGAACCAGTTGCCCGAACCAACCATCGTGCACTGGCATGGCGTCCTGGTACCGGCGCACGCCGACGGTCATCCGCGCAACGCCATCGATCCAGGAGCGAGGTTCGACTACGCGTTCCCGGTGATTCAGCGGGCCGGGACGTTCTGGTATCATCCCCACGCCCACCACCTCACGGCCGGCCAGATTCACCGCGGACTCGCCGGCTTCTTCATCATCCGCGACGGGGAAGAGGACGCGCTCCAGCTCCCATCAGGCCCGCGGGAGATCCTCCTGCTGCTCCAGGACCGCCAGGCCGATGCTCCCTTCACTTATGCGCCGACCGGCGCCGACCTTCGATCCGGAATGCTGCGTGATGTGCCGTTCGGCAACGGCATTCAGCTGCCGACGCTCCAGGTTTCGGGCCAGCGGTATCGCTTCAGAATCCTGAACGCCTCGCAGGCACGGGTCTATCGGCTCGCGCTCGACGACGGCGCCGCGCTCACCGTCATCGGCAACGATGGCGGGCTGCTGGCCTCGGCTGCCGAGGTCGAGAGCGTGTTCCTGGGCGTGGGGGAGCGGATCGATCTCCTGATCGATTTCGCGCCCTACCCACCCGGCACCCGCCTTATGCTGAAGTCACTGCCGTTCCCGCTGCCATTCGCGTCGGAGTCCCGCTACCCCCAGGGACTGGAAATGAACCTGCTGGAGCTGGTTTGCACCGGGGGCAGCGGTACCAGCGACCCGCCCCTTCCCGCGGTGCTCTCCAGCGTGGCCTCTCTGGCCGCCGCCAATGCACCGGAACGGCGCTTCGTATTCCAGAGCACCGCCGCCGGTGACATGCACCAGATCAACGGCCGCTCGTTCGACATGAACCGGGTTGACGAGCAGATCCCGCTCGGCCAGGTGGAGCGCTGGCTGTTCATCAACGACAGCGCACTCCCGCACCCCGTGCACCTGCACGGCACCCACTTCCAGGTCCAGTCGCGCACCGGCGGCCGCAACCTGGTCTTTCCCTACGAGGCCGCCTGGAAGGACACCGTACTGGTGATGCCCTTGGAGGCGGTGGCGGTGCTGGTCCGGTTCGACCCGTACCGCGGGATCTTCCCGCTGCATTGCCACAACCTGCAGCACGAAGACATGGGGATGATGCTGAACGTCGAGGTAACCTAGGGATGGCTCAGGAAGCTCGATCGCAAGCCCGGGCGTTCGATCGCGAAGGCCTGGAACCCGATCGCCGTCTCACTTATCTCAACGCGGAGCGCCACCGCACGAATCGCGATCGCGACGGCACGAGGACCAATAGAGGGAGGTTGGAGCCCAAACGCGGCCTCACGAACCCCAGATGCGAGCTCACAGAAACCCCAACGTGAGGATATCCATCCCGATCGCGAAGACACGAGCTTCAATCGGAACGGCCCGCCTTCCGTGCGCAACAAAAAAACGCCGTTCGCAACTGGGCGCTGGCCAGGAACAACCGTTCGGAGACCGCACGCAACCAAAAAACCGGGGACGCAACCGCCCGGGTGGTTTGTAAAGCGACGCCCTGCCGTTCTGGCATTACCTTCCACCCATGACCCCCCAGATCCTCATCGCCATGGACGACCTGGAGACCGCCGTGCGGCTCAACGGGGCCTTCGAGGCTGCCAAGTTCTCCACCGCGATGTTCTCCTCGCTGGACGACGCGCGGGGCGCGGTCCGCCGGGAGAACCCGGAGCTGGTGATCCTCACCGGTGCGGTGCACGAGCCGCACGTGCAGCAGCTCGCGGCGCTGGCGCACGACTCCGAGATCTCGACGCTCGCCCTCCTGGAATCCACCGATTCGGAGCGGGCCGAGCGGGTGGAGCGGCTCCGCGCCACCGAGGTCATGACCAAGCCGGTGGCGCCGGACGACGTGGTGGCCACCGCCCGCCGCTTGGTCGAGCGCCGCCACCTCCAGGAGCGCACCGGCATCGTGGGCGAAAGCGCGCCGATCCAGGAAGTGCTGGTCAAGATCGAGCAGATGGCGCCGGTCTCCAGCACCGTGCTGGTCCAGGGCGAGAGTGGCAGCGGCAAGGAGCTGGTCGCCAAGGGGCTGCACGACCTCTCCCCTCGGCGCAACGAGGCCTTCATCACGGTGAACTGCGCCGCACTGCCGGACACCCTGCTCGAGTCGGAGCTGTTCGGGCACGAGAAGGGGGCGTTCACCGGCGCGGCCGAGCGCCGGCTGGGCCGGTTCGAGCTGGCGGATGGCGGCACCATCTTCCTGGACGAGATCGGGGAGATCCCGATGTCCACCCAGGTGAAGCTGCTGCGGGTGCTGGAGAGCCGCACCTTCTTCCGGGTGGGTGGAACTCAGCCGATCAAGGTCGATGTCCGGGTCGTCGCCGCCACCAACCGCGCGCTCCGCGATGCGGTCGCGCTGGGCGAATTCCGTGACGATCTCTATTACCGGCTCAACGTCCTCAACATCTATCTGCCGCCGCTGCGCGAGCGGCGAGCCGACATTCCCCTGCTGGTCCGCCGCTTCATCCGCGAGTTTGCCAAGACCCACGACCGCCCGTTCCGGGGGATTACCCCCGAGGCGATGCAGCGGCTGGTGAATGCCCCCTGGCCGGGGAACGTGCGCCAGCTCCGCAACCTGATCGAGTCGATGGTGGTGCTGGCGCCCGGGGCGGAGATCCGGGCGTCGGATATACCGGCCGATGTGCTGGAGGGTGCGGGGACGCTGCTGCCGATGCGGCTGGTGCCAGCGGGGCAGGGGGGCAGCGGGGCGGGTGCCCTGAGGGCGGATGGACAGGAATTGGAGTTCATCCTGCGCAGTCTGGTGGATCTCCGGCTTCAGATCGAGGAGCTGCGCCGGCGGCTGGACGACCACCCCCAACGGGTGCAGGTGATCGAGCTGGCCGACCACTCCGCGGTGGCCGACGTCATGTCCGATAATCACCGGGACGACGACCAGCCGGTGCTCTACCGGCCGGGAATGACGATGGCCGAGGTGGAGCGCGCCACCATCGAGGCAGCGTTGAAGGAGTACAAGGGGAATCGGCGCCGGGCTGCCGAGATTCTGGGCATCGGGGAACGTACCCTGTATCGAAAGATCAAAGCCTATCACCTGGAATGATTTACACCACCCATGCCAAATCGTCTAATTGCAGTATGTTGCAGCGGCCTAAGTTCTACTGTATTAATACTTTGCACCTACCAGAGCCTTGACAGTCGCGCTTCCTGCTGTCAAATTGCAATTAGTCCCCTCCTCTGACGGACCAGCCTTGAATTTTGTCATTGACGCCGAGCTTTGTGTTGCCTGCTTGGCGTGTGTCCGCGTCTGCCCCACCGATGCCATTGCAGTGGCGGCGGATGAGCCGTTGTTGCTCCAGATCGAGGATGAGCCGTGCATTCGCTGTGGGCAGTGCCTCCAGGCATGCCCCCATTCCGCGGTCAAGGTAAACGGCGAAATTGGGCGGGCTCTTGCCATCGCTTCGCAGGGCGACGGGGTGCTCATCCTCAGCCCGGAGTCGGTCGCCCACTTCTACCCGGCCACGCCGGAGCAGGTGATCAACGCCTGCTACGCCGCTGGATTCCGGGCAGTAACCAGGGGCGTCATCGGGGATGAACTCGTTGCGGCGGAGTATCTTAAGCTCTGGGAACAGGAGCCGTGGGGGACTCTCATCCGGTCCACCGATCCGGTGGTGGTGGACACCGTCCGGCTCCAGTTCCCCG
>JBDTTD010000051.1:0-13061 GCA_039930805.1 Gemmatimonadales bacterium
AACCGGGCAACCGGCTGGAGGTCGCCCGCCGAGTGCTCAACGACTTCGTGCAGCAGCGCCAGGGCGATCTGATCGGCCTGGTGACGTTTGCTGGCCGCACCTTCCTCCAGGCTCCGCTCACCCCCGATACCGACCTGCTGGCTCAAACAATCGAGCGGGTCGATATCGGGATGCTGCCGGACGGCACCGCGATCGGGACGGCGCTGGCGATGAGCCTCAATCAGCTGAAGGACCTGCCCCCCAAAGCCAGCGTCATCGTGCTGATCACCGACGGCGCCAACAACACCGGGAAGCCGTCGCCCTACGCCGCCGCCGAAGCCGCCCGGTCGCTCGGCATCCGGATTCACGCGATCGGCCTCACCACGGCCGACACCTCCCAGGCCGACCGCAACCTGATCTGGCGCTGGGGCCGGACCCCTGCCCGGCTGAGCCGCTCGGATGAGGCCGTGCTGACCCGCATCTCGTCCCGGACCGGCGGACAGTATTACCGGGCCAACGATCCGGAGGCGCTCCGGCGGATCATGAAGGAGATCGATCCAATGGAACGGCGGGACGTGTCCATTCAGGAGATGCGCGACTACCGTGAGCTCTACCTGCTTGCGCTCATCCCCGGCCTGCTGCTGCTCGGTCTGGAGCTGGCACTCCGCACGACCTGGCTCCGCACCCTGCCCTGATGCCATGACCTTCGCCTATCCCGTCGCCCTTGTCCTGCTGCTGCCGGTGCTTCCCCTGGCGCTGTGGGCTCTGCGCCGGCACGATCGAGCGAGAAGTCTCCGGCTGCATAACTTCGGGGAGCCAGGTCTGCTGGCGCGCGCCTCCACGCTTCCCTCCAGACGGCTCACGCTGAGCCGGCAGGCCCTGACACTTACGGGGCTGAGCCTGGTCCTGGTTGCCGCGGCACGCCCGCAGTTCGGGAAGCGGCCGGCGTCGCTGGTCAACAGCGGTCGCGACCTGTTGGTGCTGCTGGATCTCTCCCGCTCGATGAACGCGGCCGATGGAGGCCTTTCCCGCCTGGCGCGCGCGAAGAGTGCCGTGCTCGAGGCCGGGGCGAGATCGCAGGGCGACCGGCTTGGACTGGTGGTCTTCGGGGGCAGCGCCTTTCTTCAGCTCCCCCTCACAGCCAACCAGGCCGCGTTCCGGCGCTTTCTCGAGGCCGCAAGCACCGACGACCTCGCCAACCCCGCTACTGACCTTTCGCGGGCGCTGACCGCTGCGGCCACCGCCTTCGAGCATGAGGGCGAGCGGGGCTTTCAATCGGTGTTACTTCTCTCCGATGGCGAGAGTGTGGAGGGAGACGTGGGCCCAGCGCTCAGGCGGCTTCGTCTGGCGGGGGTTCCCGTGATCGCCGTCGGCATCGGCAGCAGCGAGGGAGCGCCGGTTCCGGCCGACAGCAGCGAGGCACCCGAAAAGTGGCATCGCGACCACATTGGCCGAATCGTCCAGTCCCGTCTCGAGGAGGGCGATCTTCGCCGGGCCGCGAATGAGACCAACGGGGCTTATCTCCACTGGACGCCTGCGACCGGAGCAGCCCTGAGCGCCGAGCTGGAGAAGCTGGAGCGGAGGACCATGTCGTCCCGGACCTCTCCGGAGCGGGCCGATCGATTTCAGTGGCCGCTCGCGCTTGCGGTTGCCATACTGGCGATCGAACCCCTGCTTGGAGCGCTCCGCCATCGGAGGCGAACGTGAGAGTCATTGCGATGGCGCTTGTTCTTCTGGCCGCCTGCAGCCCGGGTCTGCGCGAGGCCCGCAGTGGCAGCCGGCTCTACCATTCGGGCCGCTATGCAGAAGCTCACCAGGCGTTTCAGCAGGCGTTTTCGGTCAGCGGCGATCCCGCCCTGCAATACGACCTGGGGGTCGCACTGTATCGCCTGAAGCGGTACGAGGACGCGGCGAAGAGTTTCCGCGAAGCCGCCGCGGTCCCTCGCCTCCGGCAGCGGAGCTACTACAACCTCGGCAATGCCTACGTGCGAGCCTCGGAGGAGGCGCCGGAGAAGGATGAGCCGCTGCGGCAGGCGATCCTCGCCTATGAAGAGGCGCTCCGTCTGCAGCCGGCCGACTCAGCGGCCAAATGGAACCTGGAGCTGGCGATCCAGCGTCGGGGGGAGGATCGGGAATCCGGTGGCTCATCCGGTCGAGGCCGTTCCGCTGACTACGGACAGGGCAACATGAACGTGCCCGGCTACGAGGGAAATTCGGAAGCGGCCGTCGGGGCGATGGCCGGTGGTGGATATGGGTCGGGGGAAGGCGAATCGGCCGAAGAGCTCAGCGAGGCCCAGGCCCGGGCGCTACTCGAGGCGCTCGAACGGGAGCAGCTCAATAGTCATGAGGGCCGGCAGTCTTCGGGAGGGGGCGCCGCCCAAAAAGACTGGTAGACGTCCAGTCCACGTTCACCAGCGCCACCCCGAGCAGGATGATGGCCGCCGCCACCACCGTCCTCCAGGTTACCGGCTCACCCAGCACCGCCCACCCAAGCAGTACCGCGACAATCGGGTTCACGTATGCGTAAGTGCCCACCCTGGCGATCGAGGTGACGCCCAAAAGCCAGATATAGGCCGTGAAGGCCACGAGGGAGCCGAACACGACGAGATACAGCCAGGCCATCGCGGCGCGACCGGAGACATCGGAAACGTGAAATCCATTCAGCTCACCCGAGACCACGGCCACAAGGAGGCAAAGCACGCCACCCGCGATCATCTCCAGGCTCGTCGCCAGGAATGGCGACCTGGGCAGGGGGGCTGATTTCGAGATCACCGATCCCCACGCCCACGATGCCGCGGCCAGAATCAGCACCCCCGCCCCTAGGAGGTCCATTCCCTTGCCACCGTCCTGGGGGAGCACGAGCAGACCCACCCCCACGGCACCCAGCAAGAGACCCGCAAGCACCTGCGCGCTGGGACGCGACCCGCGCCGAAGCCATTCCAGGCCCACCATCCAGATTGGCACGACGCCGATCAGAAGGGCAGCGAGGCCGGAGGGAACTCGCTGCTCCGCCCAGGCCACGCTCGCATTCCCGCCCAGCAGCAGAAAAGCGCCCACGACCGCAGCGGCCCTCCACTGCCGAGCGGTGGGAGCCCCATCACCCCGGGTGCGAGCCCAGGCAAAGAGCACCACGCCGGCCAGGACGAACCTGCTCCCGGCCATCAGATAGGGTGGGATCTCCTCCACTGCAACCCGCATCGCCAGGTACGTCATTCCCCAGAAGACGTACACCGCGAAGAAGGCGAGGGCGATCTTCCAGCGCATTCCTATGGCCACCGTACCCCGTTTCGGAGCGGATTGTCATTTCCGGGCGAGCTGAACGAAGCGAAGAATCTACCAGTAGCAGCTAGATCCAGAGGAAGGCGGGGTGGTCGTGTCCGGTTATCGCCACGATCACCCGCTCATAGATGCGGGGGCCGTTCTCACTGTTGGTGAAGACCACGACCGCGCGTCCATTGGGAGAGTCGGCGATCACGAAGTTGCGGAAGGAGTTGTTTGCGCCCCAGTGCCACAGTACCTCGCCATGCTCGTCGCGCTGAATGCCCCACCCGAGCCCCCAGGAGAGGGCGCTGTTAAGACGCACCTGCGGGGTCACCATGGCCTTCCGGGTTCTGGCGGTGAGACTCAGTCCCGGAGCCGGGGGCTGGGCAACCAGGAGGGTCAGGAACCTGGCATAATCGCTGATCGTGGTCAGCAGGGAGGCCGCCGCGTTCGGCACCATGTACAACGGAAGCACCGGCCATTGGGGATTCACCAGCTGGACCGCTCGGGCCGAATCCTCGTATCTCCACTCGTCGAGCGGCTTACCCCAGTCGCGAGCCACCGCGAGCACCCTGCGTCCGATGGCAGCCTGCACATCGAGCCGGTTTTCATGGCCGTCGTACCCGGCAGCCATCCGGGGCTCGAGCTCAGGCTGCCAGGTGTAGCTGCTCTGTTTCATGTCGATCGGGTCGAGCACCAGCTCCCGCATCAGCCGGCCGAAGGGTTTTCCGCTCAGCGCTTCCACTACCCTCTGGAGATAGAAGTAGGCCTCGCCAGAGTAACTGAATTCCTTGCCTGGCTCGGTTGCAGGCTCCAGGGGAGAGAGCTGCTGCCGCCAGTTGGGGAGCCCGGTGGTGTGGCTCAGAACATGTCGTGGGGTCACCCGCTTCATGCGGGCATTGTTCGCGTCGGAGAGCGGGAGGTAATCGTACAGCGGGCGGTCCAGATCGAGGAGCCCGGAATCGGCCATTCGCAGCACCGCGTAGGCGAACACGGGCTTTCCCAGTGAGGCGGCCTCGAAGACGGTCTCCTCCGAAACGGGCTGCGCCGGATCTTCGATGGCGCGGCCGAACCCGCGCCTCCAGACCCGCCCCTGATCCACCACGGCCAGCGCAAGGCCGGGGACCGAAGCCAGCTCGAGCAGACGCGGTAAGTGGCGCAGCAGATCGGCGTTGGGCTGCCACTCTGGGGTCCGTGCGTCCTGCGCCAGCTGCATGGGCCAGGCGGCCCCGGCGCGCGCCGTGGCCAGCGCTGCACCGGCACTTCCCAGCATGAAATGGCGACGGCTCAAGGGCATCGGTGAAGCCTCGACATCACCCTACGCAGGATGGCCCGGGGCGTTTCGGAAGAACCAGTCCGGTCGGCCGTACCTCTGGTAGATGGTTGCCGGGCAAAAAGGGTTGCGTAGATGACTTGGGGAACCCAGCGTTTAACCCCATGGGCGCACTTTCCTCTGACACCCACATCGGCCGTGTCCGCCTCCGGGTCGGGGACCTCGAGCGTGCCCTGGCTTTCTATCGTGGCGTCCTTGGGCTGGAGGTGAGCCGGGATGAAGGCTCGATCCTCACGCTCGGCGATCTGCTCGTCCTCGAGGAGCACCCTGGTATCGCCCGGCGGCCGGCGCGGCCGGTCACCACCGGCCTCTACCATGTCGCGCTCCTGGTTCCGGGCCGCCGGGAGCTCGGCCGGTCCCTGCTGGGATTGCAGCTGGCGGGCTATCCTCTCCGGGGAATGTCGGACCACGCAGTGAGCGAGTCACTGTATCTCGACGACCCCGATGGCAATGGCCTGGAGATCTATGCCGATCGTCCTCGGTCGAAGTGGCCGGTGCGTGATGGCGTGGTGCAGATGACGGTGGACCCGATGGATGTGGAAGGGGTAATCGCCGCGGGGCGGGAGCGGCCCCAGCCATGGAGTGGGCTCGCCTCTGAAACCGTCGTTGGGCACGTACACCTCACCGTCTCTGCCCTGGGGCCGTCAGTCGCATTCTACCGGGACGTGATCGGGTTCGACGTCATGATGAGCATCCCCACCCTGGTGGCGGTGTCGGCGGGGGGATACCATCATCATCTCAACCTGAACACCTGGGCTGGAGAACGGGCGGGGCCGGATTCCGATCGGGTTGCCGGTCTATCGGGTTGGGAGCTTCGAGTGCCGGACGAGAATGCACGGAAGCCGTTGCTGGAGCGGGTGAAGGCGGCGGGAGCGCTGTCGTCTTCATCGAACGGGGTTGGAGCCACCGACCCCGATGCCGTCACAGTCACGATTACCGGTGAGACTTCTACTCTTCCTGCTTGAAGGCTTGCCGGATTGTGTCCATCATCTCGCTCAGGGTGAAGGGCTTTTCGATGGTGAGCACGGCCCCGAGCATCGCAGCGTTGCTGAGCAGATCGAGCCGCTTGGTCTGACCACCGCCGGACATCGCGATGATCCGCATGCCGGGAGTGTGGGACAGCAGCTCGAGGATGGTCTCGATGCCGTTCTTCTCCGGCATATGGAGATCGGTGATGACGAGGTCGCCACCATGATTACGCCACAGCCTGAGCGCTTCGACCCCGTCTCGTGCCTCCGAGACCTGATAGCCTTCTCTGCTCAACAGGATGTGAAGCGTGCGGCGGATTCCCGGATCGTCATCGACGATCAACACCCGGGGCCCGGCTCCTGTGATCATTCATCCCCCGTTTCAGTGCTTTTGAGCGCGCCTTGGGTGAAACCCTCAGCGCCGATAGCCAGTTGGTCGGCACCAATTAGCAGGTACCGGGCCATGCCGCATCGTCAATCACCACATGACCATACCCGTTGTGAACCAGCCCTTTAGGTTGGTAGGCTGCGGTTCTGTGGCGACTTTCGGTATCGAGCGACGCTCCATTTGGCGCCTCGCCGCGCTGAGCACCCTGGCCCTGATGGGGCCGGTGGTCCTTCGGGCCCAGATCGGCCTCGCCTCGGGTCCATCCAGCATCCTGTTGATCGCGGCCGTTCCTCCGAAGGCGTCGATCAGCGGGGTAGGCTCGGCGCGGGAAGCCACTCGCCGGGGCAACCTGCGGGAGCAGACGGTCGTGCTTCGCCTGTCGGCGAATACCGGCTACCGTCTGTTGGTGGTGGGAACCGCGCCGGTCGGTTCATCGGCTGGCCCTGCATCAAGACTGTGGGTTCGAGGGGAGTGCGGGCGGTTCGAGGAGGTCACGCCAGGCGGAGCCGTGACGGTCCTTCGGGGTCGGCAGGCCGTGGCCGACTGGGAGCCGGGTGTGACCTTTCGAAGCGAGGACTTCGAACCGGTGGAGAGTCCCCATGGCATTTCCGTGCGCTACGAGGTCAGGATCGATCCTACCATCTGAGCGTTGCCCCAGAAAAAAGCGGCCGCTCGCTGGAGTGGCCGCTTGAAGTAAGGATCGATGAGAGAGAATGGCCAGGGAGGGAATTGAACCCCCGACACGCGGATTTTCAGTCCGCTGCTCTACCAACTGAGCTACCTGGCCGTAGGGGCGGGAAATATAGGAAGGTCAAAGGGACATAGCCAAGCCGCCCCTTGCCCCGACATATTCAACCCCATGCCGCCCCCCACCTTCCCCAACCTCACCGTGCTGTCCCACCCCCTCATCCAACACAAGCTTTCCATTCTCCGGGACAAGCACACCAGCACCCGGGATTTCAAGCAGCTGGTGGGAGAGATCGCCACGCTGATGGCCTACGAGGTCACCAAGGACCTCCCCACCGAGCCGGTCGAGATCGAGACCCCGCTCGAGCGCACCACCGGCCGCCAGGTGGCCGGGAAGAAGCTCACCCTGGTTCCCATTCTCCGGGCCGGCCTCGGCATGGTGGACGGCATCACCCAGCTCATCCCCTCAGCCCGGGTGGGCCACATCGGCCTCTATCGAGACCACGAAACTCTCCAGCCGGTGGACTACTATTTCAAGATCCCCCACGACGAAGTGGAGCGGGACTTCTTCATCCTCGACCCCATGCTCGCCACCGGCGGGTCGGCGGTGGCGGCGGTCGGCGCTCTCAAGAAGGCCGGAGCCCGCCGCATCCGCTTCCTTTGCCTGGTGGCGGCCCCCGAGGGAGTCCGCCGGATGCTCGACAGCCATCCCGAGGTCACCATATTCGCCGCCGCGCTGGACCGCCAGCTAAACGCCGTCGGCTACATCCTGCCCGGTCTGGGCGATGCCGGTGATCGACTGTTCGGGACCAGGTGAAAAACGGGAAAGACCACCGATGACCGCCACCCGGCTCACCTTCTGGGGCGCCGCCGGCCAGGTCACCGGCTCGATGCATCTGCTCGAAGCCGCCGGCGCCCGGATCCTGCTCGACGCCGGCTTGTTTCAGGGCCGCCGGGCCGAGACCCACGCGCTGAATGCGCGTCTGCCGTTCGATGCCAGGCGGATCGATGGCGTGGTGTTGAGCCACGCCCACATCGACCATTCCGGCCGGCTTCCGCTGCTGGTCAAAGAGGGATTTCACGGCCCGGTGTACAGCACGCCGGCCACCCGCGACTTGACGGCGGTCATGCTGGCCGATTCGGGACACATCCAGGAAAAGGATTACGAGTTCCTCCAACGCCGCGGTAAGGCGCTGCCCGACAGCGAGCCGCTCTATTCGCTGCGGGACGCCATCGCGGTGCAGGATCTCGTGGTCGGGGTCCCCTACCATCGGGTCTTCTACCTGCGTAAGCACATGGCGCTGGAGTTCCTCGAGGCCGGCCACATCCTGGGCTCGGCCGCAATCGACCTTCGAATCACCGAAGGCGGACACCAGCGGCTGGTGTTCTCCGGCGACATCGGACGCACCGGGCTTCCCATCGTGCGCGATCCCGAGCCGCCCTCGGGTCCCATCGACACCTTGATCATCGAGGCCACCTACGCCGACCGGCAGCATGAGCCGTTTGCAACCGGTGAGGCTCGCCTGGGCGAAACCGTGCGCCGCGTCGCGGCCCGGGGCGGCAAGGTGCTCATTCCCGCCTTTGCCGTGGGACGGGTCCAGGAGCTGGTGTACAGCCTGCATCGCCTCTATCGAAACGGGCAGATCCCCGAGATCCCTATCTACGTGGACAGTCCACTCGCGGTCGACATCACCACGGTGTTCCGGTTGCACCCGGAAGTATTCGACCGGCGCGAGCGGCTGATCGAGACCACCAACGAGCTGTTCGACTTCCCGCTCTTGCGTTACGTCCGGGAGGTTTCCGACTCCAGGGCGATCGATGCCCAGAACGGCCCCGCGGTGATCATCGCGGCGTCCGGCATGGCCGAGTCGGGACGGATCCTTCACCATCTGGCACACGGCATCGGCGATCACCGCAACCTGGTCCTATTTGTCGGCTTCCAGGCGGAGCACACCTTGGGCCGGCGGATCCAGAGCGGGGAGGAGGTCGTCGGTATTCTGGGTCAGAAGTACGAGCGCCGGGCAGAGGTGGAGACCCTGGGCAGTTACTCGGCACACGCCGATCGGGATGAGTTGCGCGCCTGGGTACGCCGGCTGGGAGGGCCGGTGCGCCGGGCCTTCGTGGTGCACGGCGAGCCCGTAGCCCTCGAGGCCATGGCGACGATCCTGAGTGAGGAGGGGGTGCAGGAAATCCGCATTCCGAAGCATGGGGAGAGCTTCGAATTGTGAGGGCGGGGCGACGTTCCGCTCTCCCCTCCTTTCGTCAGGCGCTGGGACTGGTGCTCCTGTCTGCAGCCACGGTCTACACCGTGGCGCTGGTCATGGTCCTCGTGGTCAGCCAGCAGGACCAGCGCCGGCCGGTTGATGCCATCGTCGTCCTCGGCGCCGCCCAGTATAACGGCCGGCCGTCCCCGGTGCTCCGGGCTCGGCTGAATCACGCGCTGCACTTGTATCGCGAGGGACACGCGCCCAGGATCATCGTCACCGGAGGGATAGGGCAGGGAGACACCACCAGCGAAGCCACCGTGAGTCAGCAGTTCCTGATAAGCCACGGCGTTCCCTCGGAGGCAGTGATCGTTCAGGCCCAGGGTCGCTCCACCCAGGCCTCGATGACGGCTGTCGCCGAGTGGCTGGAGCAGAAGCGGCTGCATCGGGTGATACTGGTGAGCGATCCGTTCCACATGTTCCGCCTCCGGCTCGAAGCACAGCGCACCGACCTGGAGGCGTACACCTCGCCGACCGAGGACAGTCCGATCTCGGACAACCCGGTGCTGGAGCTTCGCTATCTCTTCGCCGAAGGGTTCAAGATCCCGGTGACGTGGATCCGGGCCGCCCTTTCCCCGCTCACCTCTCACTCGCGATCTCTATGACGCTCGTTTCCACGGAACGGAAATACACCGGCAAGGTCGTGAGCCTCGACCTCGACACGGTGCGCTTTCCCGACGGATCCACGGGCCAGCTGGAGATGGTGCGACATCCCGGTGCCTCGGCCGTGGTTCCCTTGCTGGACGAACCTCGCAATCCCGATCCCCGGGTCCTCCTGATTCGCCAGTTTCGACACGCGGCGGACGACTACATCTGGGAAATTCCCGCTGGGCGGCTCGACCCGGGCGAGACGCCGTCCACCTGCGCACACCGGGAGCTCGAGGAAGAAACCGGCATGAGCGCCGACGTGCTCTCCCGGCTCACCACCATCTTTACAACCCCAGGCTTCACCGACGAGCGCATCCACATTTTCATGGCGCACACGCTGAAACCGGGGAAGCATCGCCGGGAGCCCGACGAGTTCATGGAGGTGCACACCAAGAAATGGTCGGAGGTGATGGCCATGATTCGCAACGGCGAGATCAAGGACGCCAAGACGCTGGTGGGACTGCTGTTCGTGGAGAGTTTTCGTCGAAAGGCGAGCTACTAGAGGGCTATTGGATATGGGCTCGTGACTGGCAACCGGCGTAAAGCCAACGACCAATAGCCAATAGCGCCCTTCAGGCAGTACACTTCCCCTATGCCCGCTCAATCCATGGACGCCTTGTCTAAGTCGCTCAAGAAGGGCGACCTGGCACCGGTCTATTACCTCTACGGGCCGGAGGACGTCCTCAAGGACGAGGCCGTCAAGGCCATCCTGGACCGGGCACTCGACCCCAGCCTGCGCGATTTCAACTTCGACCAGCGCTCGGCCGCCCAGCTGGATGCGGAGGAGGTGCACGCCCTGTGCAACACCCTTCCCATGCTTTCCGACCGGCGGGTCGTCCTGCTCCGCGACATCGAGGGCTGGAAGCGAAAGACCAAGGGGCGGGCCGAGTTCATCCGGTACCTTCAGCACCCCAGCCCTGAGACGGTGGTGATAATGGTCCAGGGGTCGGCTGAGGAGGCCGAAGACAAGGAGCTGACCGCCGGCGCCTATGTCGTGCGGTTCGATCCGCTGCCCCCGGAACGGGCTCGCAAGTGGCTATCGCATCAGGCCTCCAAACTGGGTGTGATTCTGGAGCCTGAGGCCGCGGAACACCTTATGCGTTCGGTCGGTGCCGACCTGAGTGCCGTCACCTCCGAGCTTGCCAAGCTGGCGTCGTTGCCGGCCGGCGAGCCGCTCACGGCCGAGCGGGTGGGCGAGCTGATAGGGGTTCGCCACGGCGAGACGCTCTGGGATTGGCGCGAGGCCGTGCTGGATGGCGATGCCGGCCGGGCGGCCACGCTGCTGCCGTCGATTCTGGCTCAGCCTGGCGTGTCCGGGGTCAAGCTGGTGACGGCGCTCGGCACGGCACTGGTAGGGCTCGGTCTTGCGCGGGCGCACTACGACCGCGGCACGCGGGGACGCAGCCTGGAGGCCGCCGTGCTCAAGAGTCTGCTCAGCGCCCGGCCTTTTGGCCTGCTCGGCTACAAGGAAGAAGCCAGCCGATGGAGCAACTGGGCCCCGCGGTGGCCCCGCCGCCGGATTCGCGCCGCGCTTCGTGCCGCCAGAGATACGGACATAGCGCTCAAGAACACCACGATATCGGATGCCGAGGGATTGCTGACTGATCTGGTGCTGGGAATAACGATGGAAGGCGGAGAGGACGGAGATGACCGAAAGGCGGGAAGGATGACGGTTTCCAGCTCTGACCGGAAGCGTAGCCTGGCCGGGACTATGCTATCGGTCCTCTCCGTCCTCTCCGTCCTCTCCGTCCTCTCCGTCTTCTCCGTCCTTCCCGCGGCCGCCCAAACGGATCCCCGACTGGTGGATGCCATCCGGCAGGCCCAGGAGGGTGGCGGCGAGTCCGCTCGAGCCCAGGTGCGTCGCCTGCTGGCCGCGACGTCGCCCACCGATATGCTATACCCCCAGATCATCTACACCCAGGCCATGGTGGCGAGCGACGCCAACGAAATGCGTCGTACCCTTCAGCGGGTGGCGGTAGAGTACTCCTCCTCCAGCTGGGCCGATGACGCGCTCCTGCGACTGGTCCAGCTGGATTACGCCAGCGGCAATCTCCCGGGTGCGGCCCGGAACCTCGAGCGCCTGCGCCTGGACTATCCGGGAAGCACGCTCCTGCCCCAGGCCGCGTATTGGGCGGCTCGCACCTATTTCGACCAGAAGAATCCGGAGCTGGCGTGCCGCTGGATAGCCGACGGCCTCGCCGCATCCAGCAGCAACGTGGAGCTGCAAAACCAGCTCGGCTATCTTGACCAGCGCTGCGCCGGGGTTCGTGCGGTCGCCACTCGACCATCGACCGATTCCCAACCCGGACTGGCGAGCAAGGGAACCGATACCGCGGCGCTTCCATCGAACACGACCGACACCGCGCCTCCTCGAGCGGCTGTGCCGCCGCCATCTCCGGCGCCCTCACCGGCTCAACCACAGCCTGCAACGCCGGCGCCACCCCGAGCCGAGCCGGCCCCAGTCCCGAGCAGGCCCGGTGGCACCGCCGCCCGCTACCGGGTTCAGATCACGGCCGTCCGTTCGCCGGACACAGCCGCCGGCATTGCGGCCAAGCTCAGGGCGCAGGGTCTTACTGTAGTGACAGTCGAGGAGAGCGGACTCTTCAAGGTCAGAGTCGGAGATTTTCCGACTCGTCCGGAGGCGGTGGCGGTCCTACCTGATCTCAAGGCCAGACTCGGGGGCAGCCCATTCGTGGTCGCGGAGCCCTAAAGGCCGCCGCACGATGCGGCATCGTCCTCCTCGCGCTGGCCGGCTGCGGCTCCCAGACCCCGCCCGTTCCCGCCACCCCCGATCGGGGAGACCAATGTCTACTGTCCACGGGCCCAGCCGAGTCATCTGAGACGCTGACCGTGGCCCTGGCCGATCCTATCGATCCGGCCCACGCGCCGATTCCCACCAACGACAGCGAACGGCTCCTCTTCCGCCAACAGTCGGAGACCCTTGTCCGGCTCGACTGCCGGCGCGAGGTGCGTTCCGGTCTTGCCTCTGAGTGGACCAGCGACCCGACCGGGCGAAGGTGGACCTTCACCCTCCGTCAGGGTGTCCAGTCTCCCGACCTGGTACCCCTGACCGCGGCAAGTGTGCTCTCCAACTGGAACGACCGGGGCGGCGTCGTGAAAGGCTTGGGGATAGACTCGGCGGTCGCGCTGGAGGATGGCCGGCTGAGAGTCACCTTGCGGGGCAACCCGGATTCCGCCCCTCAGCTCTTCGCCGATCCTGCCCTTGCCGTTCCTACGTCGGTTGACGCGGTGGCCGAATCCACCACGAAGAATAGAGGCGTTCCGATTGTTGACTTCCAGGTGGCGCCCACCGTCGATCCCCGCGACGCCCTCGATCGCGGCGCGGATCTGGTTGTGACCCGGGATCCTGCGGTCGTCGAATACGTCGCCAACCGGGCAGAGTTCACCACGTTCCCTCTGCCCTGGAGTCGCACCTACGTCCTGCTCCAGCCGGCTGGTGTGCATCCGATTTGGGTCTCTGGGGTGGATTCGGTGGTGCGATCCCTGGCGCGAGACGTGGCTCAGGCCGACGC
>JBDTTD010000052.1:0-13019 GCA_039930805.1 Gemmatimonadales bacterium
AGGCCACCGGCTCAACCAGCACCTCAAACCGATTGCTAAAGCCGTATTCCACTGCAAACGGGAGCGCGGCCTCGTGGCCCTCGGACGAGGTCTGATACTCGAAGTTGGATCCGAGCTCCAACCCTCCCCGTCCCACCGGTCGCGCCGTTTCGGTCTCCAGAATCTGCGCATTGCATAGCAACGGCACCATCAGCGCCGCGGAAGCGATGGCCACGGACACGAGTGAGCGCCTCCGTTGAGTCATTATTCCTTGCCCCCTGTTTCGGCGCCATCGGACGGGTGCACCGATAGCTTCGCGTTGCTCTCGATCTGCTTCCGCTGAGCCGCATCATTCGGATCCAGCGCCACGCCGTTGGACACGAACCAGTCGCGAACCGGCAGGGTTATCGTCACGCTGACCGGCGTGGGCGTCCCGCCGGCCGTGACCTCCACTGGAGGATTGAGTGTCTCACGGAACTCACCTAGCAACGTGAGCGGAAGGGTGAAGGCGGTGCCATTGAAGCTGCCCGCGATCTCCACGGTGGCCCCGGTCGGCCAGCCCGGCGCCAGCGCCGTTACCGCCGCGTCCGGAGCGCGGAGCTCGATCTCGGCCGAGGAATAAACTCCCGCTGACACCTGTTCGGTCGTGATCGACACCGGGGTTCCGTCGGTCGGAACACTGATGAGCTGAGGCTGATCCGAGCCGTTGTCTCCTCCCTGGCAGTCGACGCAGCCGAACTGGTCACCGCTGCCCAGTGCCACCGGCCCTACGACCAGCCGAAACGAGGTCACATCGACTGCGGCTGCCGTAGCTCCGGCTGAGGTTGAAGCGGCCGCGGCCGAAACCCGGAAATGCACGGGCCCCACGCTTTTCGGGCTGGTACTATTGTCACAGGCGACCGCTCCGCCGAGCACAGCCAGGTAGAGCGGAACCAGGGTGCTGTATGTCGTTCTCATGGAGACCTCCTATTTGGGGGCGAGAGCGGGAGATGGTAGATGCTCCCACCTGCCGCTCTCGCCTGGGTGCGAATGGCGGTGTCGCGCCTGGAGAAGACCTCCCGGTCCGCGACACGGATTGATGCGTCAGTCAGACTCAATGGCAGCGTGATTCGGTAACTGGCGTGGCCTCCCTGGTTTGCGACGGTCACTCTCCCGTGTCGAACCGAGTAGTCCGATGGAGCTGACGCCGAGATCGAGAATTTGCGCTCTGGGCTCAAGACAATCACGATCTCTCCCTCGCCTTGCCACTCCTGGAATACGACCTCGAGTCGGCCAGGTGCCTCGAAAGCCAGGCCGCTCGAGGTGGGCGCGCCTGAGCCGGCCTGAGCCGCAGGCGCGATGGTGGAGGTGGGGGAGGGATCGGGGTGCAGAAACTCGCTTACACGATCGAGCAGACCTGAACGCACCGTAGCACCCGCAGCGGTGGCTAAGCAGAGAGCGATGGTGGCCGCGGTGAGCATTCTTCGGTGGGAGCTTCTGCGCGCTGCGCGCCGCAATGCTTCGGCGGCGTACCGGGACGGCGCAGGGCCACCCAGCTGCTCAAGTAGTCCGGCGACATTCTCCCGCTGATCGCGGAGTGTTGCCACCGTCGCCTGGCACTCGGCGCAGCGGCTCAGATGCGAATCGAAGTCGGACAGGTGTGCCGGCTCGACCTCACGGTCGAGGACTTCCCGCCACGCGCCCTCAGTCGGATGCATTGGTCTGCTCCCGGTAAATCTTCGATAACGCTGCTGTGGCCCGAACCAGGAGAGTGCCCACGCTGGTGGGCGCAATCCCCAGCGCCTCGGCGATCTCCCGATAGGAAAAGCCCTCGTGCCGCAGGATCAGCAGGCGTTGGTCCCGGAGCCGTAGCTCGCCCAGCGCTCGGCGAACGGTCGCCTGCCGCTCTCCCGTCAGCACCTGTGCATCGCTGGCGGGTGCACCCTCAGACTGGTCTTCGCCGACGAGCCAACGGGCAAGCAGCTTCTCCCTGCGCCGGGTGGTCCGGTATTCGTCGCGCACGATGTTGTTGGCCACCGAGATGAGCCAGGCGGATGGGTCGTCCGGCATCGAGCCCCGCGCGTGCAGGCGAAGGAAGCTCTCCTGGGCCACGTCGTCGGCCAGCGCGGGATCGCCGGACATCCGGCTCAGGTAGCGGTAGAGCATGGGAAACCGGTCCCGGAACAGGTTCGCGAAGGCCTGATCGAACGAGGATTCCATGGATGCTGGCGGCACGGTTCGGGCGATTGGCGCACTCGTGATCTCACTGGGCAACAAGGCTCGGGCTCCTCTGCAACTGGTGCTGACAACTAGGAGCGTACGAGCATCGTTGTTTGTGACGTCAGAAGTGCCAACCCACCTGCATGCTCAGTGAACGGGGGGAGAAAAGCAGTGTTCTGGGGGTCGGTGAACCGGTAGCGGCCACGTAGCCCAACGGGTTCTGCCGGTCAAACAGATTAGTGATGGTGAGGGTGGTTGTAAGCAGGCCGTCCTCTCCAGCGGTAATGCGCCAGTTCCGGGTGAGCCCCAGGTCAGTACGGAGGTAGGTAGGTAAGCGGGCGGCGTTCAGCGGCCCGAGGATCTGATCCGGGCTTCCGGCAATCTCCCCGCTTCCGGCCCAGCCGCCAGGCGACTGCCACTCAATCGGACCACCGAGGATGCTGGTGGCGCCTCCGCTAGCCAGGGTGCTTGCCAGGCGGACTGATGTGAGGTCTCCCAGTCGGCGTATGACTCCCACGGCCAGCCAGCGGCTTCGCAAGGCTCCCGGGGAATACTCCAGTGAGCCGGTCGACCGGGTGGAGCGGGCCAGTCCGAAGTTGGCCCGGACCTCGAGCGGCCCGCTCCTATAGCGGCCGTCGAGAGTAAGCCCGCCGGCACGTCCAGAACCGATCGGAGGCATGCCAGGCGAGAAAGGGCTCGCGGTGGTCGCCGGTGTCACCAGCAGACCGGTGAAGTGACGGAGGTACCCATCAAGTGACAGGGTCAGCGCCGGGCTGAGCCGGGTCTCGACTGCGGCTGAGATCTGATCGGCCCGAGCCGGCGGCAGGCCCCCCACGCCGACCGTGATCGGGAGATCGGGTCCGAAGGCCCGGTCGAGCAGCGATTCCTCGTTGCGCATCGACTGCAGGAACTGATGTATTCGGGCCGCTCCGGCGGAGAGTGTGACTCCGCCGGACAGCCGGTAACGCAGGGAGAGGCGCGGCTCCAGAAGGAGATTGGCCGCGTTGACTGCGCTGGCTCTGAGCCCGGTCGACAGCGTCAACCGCCGGCCGATGCTCCGTTGCTCCTGGGCGAACGCGCTGAGGATGGTGGGAGCGGACTGAAGCCGTACCGGAGCAGGGACGGCTCCGCCGGCCGTCACGCCGATCGGGGAGATCTCGTAAAGTGAGCTGACACGCTGAACCGCAACACCGACGCGATGCTGCTTCGATCTGCTGCCTGAAACCAGGTCGGAGCTGAATCCAACATCCTCGAGCCCGCTCTCAACTTGCGCCGGGCCCTCGTTGACTGCCCAATGAATTTGCGCTTGTGACGAGGCGCGCCAGAGACGAGTGGTCAGTGTGGTGCCGGGCCGGCCCGAATGGGTCCATACTGCGCCTCCCGTTGTACTGGCCCAGGAGAACCGGTGATGGATCTCGTTGGTTGGCTGATCGATGTTGTTGCCGGTTGCCGGATTGCCCGCGGTCGGAAAGGCGAGGTGGTCACTGCTCTGCAACAGGTACAGAGCAATGTCGTCGCGCTCCAGCCTCAGGGAGCCGCGGCCAAGAAGATCATGGAAGTCGTTAGTTCGCGAGTTATCCCCATCATGGGCGAACACTCCCCGGTAGGACTGTCGGCCACTGAGCAGAATCGTCCCCGCCCCACCTGCCACTGACCCTGCCATGGTCTGACGCACGGACGTCGGATCGGCCGCGCCGCGGAAACCAAAGCCGCTCGGGGCCGGCCGCAAATGCACGTTGATGGTGCTCGAGAGTCGACCGCCGAGATGGGCCGGCGGCACCGCCGAATGCAGGTCTACGCTCGCAACCGCTTCAGGATCGAACAGGCTCGCCGCACCACCAAGGTGGGTTGTTCCATACACCGGCAGCCCTTCGAGGAGCACGAGGTTCTGATCGCTGGAACCGCCCCGAATGTGAATGCTGCTGGGGAGGCCGCTCTGCGCTCCAGATTCTGGACCGGTCCCGCCGGCCAGGAAAGGATCGTCTCCAACCACCAGGGGGTCGAAGGGGAGACTGTCGGTGACGAGACGGCGCAGTCCTATCTCGAAGGAATCGCGGTCCGGAAGGGTGAATCTCCCCTCGGCCCTCTTACCCGCCACCTCGAGCGAGGGCAGCGGCAAGGGGCGGGGGTCCAGCTCGACATCTACCCTGATGGAGGCTCCGGGTGGAATGCTGACGGTCAGCAAAAGGTCCTCGTAGCCGTCGCGGCTGAAGCGCAGCTGCTGCTCGCCGGCGGATCCCGCAGGAACCGAGTAGGTGCCCTCCTGGCTGCTCACGGTAACCGGCTCGGCCGCCTCGGCCTCGACACGCACCCCGCTTACTCGCGCACCGCTGACAGCATCGTGCACGGCGCCGTAGACCGAGTCTCTCCCCGGCGATCCGGCGAGTGCCACTACAGCGAGAATGGTGCTACCGACCATAGGGTGCCTTACGGTTTGGGGCTGGGTGCTTTCTCCTGCTTGGCTTCCTTGACGACTTGCCGTTGGGAAACTTTGATGGCTCCGGTTGTTGTGCTGCCGGGATCGCCGGACGTGCTGCGGTTACAGGCGACGGAGATCAAGCTGACACGCCTCCGTGAATATATGCCGAATCATTCAAGATGCCGTAAGGCACCGAACAGCTCCAGCATGGTTGGAAGAACGAAGAGGGTGACGGCCGTGGATACCGCCAGCCCGCCGATGACTGCAAGCGCAAGTGGTCGTTGCAGCTCTGCTCCCCCGCCCAGGCCAAGTGCGAGGGGAACCAGCCCGACGAGGGTGCAGAGTGTGGTCATGAGGATCGGCCGGAGACGTACCTGGCCTCCGTGGACCAGAGCCTCCGCCTCCGACATCCCGCTTCGGCGGCCCCGGACCGACGCATCCAGCAGCAGGATCCCATTTTTCACGATGAGGCCGACCAGCAGAATGACACCCATAAAGCTGGACACGTTGAATGGAACACCGGTAGATGCCAGCATGATGACAGCGCCGGTAAGGCCAAGGGGTACCACGAGGACAATGGCCAGTGGCCCCCTGAACCCCTTGAACTGGCTGACCAGCACTGCCAGCACCGCGCTGATTGCCAGGACCATTACTATCAACAGCTCTCGAAACGACTGCTGTTGACTGGCGTACTGGCCGCCGAACTCCAGCCGCACCGCGGCGGGAAGCGAAACATTCGCCACGGCGGCGCGTACGTCGCGCATTACCGAGCCGAGACTGCGGCCCTCGACCCGGCCGGTGACGGTCACGACCGGCCGCAGATTTTCCCGCAGTAGCTCGCTGGCGGCAGCCGTGTCGCGCACGGTCCCCAGCTGCGCGAGGGGCGACCAGCCCTGGGGTCCCACGATGGGAATGAGCTCGGGCACGTCGGGACGGGTTCGCACGCTATCCGTGAGGCGAACCCGAATGGGGATCAGGCGGTCGGGCTCCCGGGCGGTGCCGGCCTCAGTTCCGAAGAGAGCGCCCCTCGCGTCTGCCTGAACCTGATCGGCCGTGAGCCCGAGCCGGGCGACCCGCACCGGATCGAGGTCGACCTTGCGCTCCGGGTCATCGCCCGGGACTCCGTCGAACAAATCGACCAGGCCCGGGGTCGGCTCGATCGCTTTCGCAATGGTCTGGGCGGCCTGCTGCGCCGCGGCCCGGTCGGTGCTGAAGAGCTTGAGCTCGACCGGCGCGGGCGCACCGGCCAGGTCGCCGATCACGTCCTGAAGCAGCTGCATGAACTCGACTCGCACCGCGGGGGCTTCTTCTTCGGCGGCCTTGCGGACCCGGTCCATGACCTCGTACACCGATGATTTCCGGAGGTTGCGCGGCTTCAGCCGCACCGTGAAGTCCCCGCTGTTCGGCAGCGTTGCGGCAAAGCCCAGCTCGAATCCAGTGCGACGGGTGAAGGACTGCACGTCGGGGTCGCGCCGGAGAACTCCCTCGATGACGGTGACCTGCCGATTGGTCTCAGCGAGCGCCCCACCCGCCGGTGCCCAATAGTCGAGTATGAACCCGCCCTCATCCATCTCGGGCAGGAACCCGGTGCCCATCACTCGGGTGAGCCCCAGGGTGCCTGCCAGGAGCACCAGCGCGATTGCCGCCACCATTCTTGGCTTCCTGAGTGCCCATCCCACAGTCCGGGCGTATCTACCCTCGAGAAGTTCCAGCCGGAGATGGGGCAGCATGGCTGTGTCGGTGCTGCTCTGGTTTCGGCGAGCGGCCCACTGCATGGCAATGGCCGGGATCAGGGTCATGGCCACGACGAGCGAGAGGAGGACGGCGAGGGCGAGCGCCAGCGCGAAAGACCGGAAGAAGTCCCCCACCACACCCTGGAGCAGACCGAGAGGTACGAACACGACGACCGTCGTCAGCGTAGAGCCGGCTACCGGGCCGAAGATCTCGTCGGTGCCGGCTCGAATGACATCGACAGCGGGCCGATCGGGGTGGAGCGCAAGCCGCCGCTCGATGTTCTCGACGACGACGACACCGTCATCGATGATCAAGCCGATGGCGACGGCAAGACCGCCGAGCGACATGAGGTTGAGCGTATCGCCCGCGAGGTACAGCCCGAGGATGGTCACGGCCACGGTAATCGGGAGCGTGAGCGCCGCGGCGAGGGTGGTGCGCAGGCGGCCCAGCAGCAGCAGCAGGACCACCACGGCCAGAGCGCCGCCGATGAGCATCGCGTCGCGCACGCTCCGCATCGAATCGCTGACCAGCTCCGCCTGATCGTATACCGGGTCGAGCAGCACCCCTGCTGGTAGGCCAGGGCGGATGGAATCCAGTGCCGCCTCGACCGCTGCCTTGACCCGGAGGGTGCTGCCATTGGGCTGGCGGGAGACATTGACCAGCGCCGCCGGCCGGCCGTTCCCGGTGACGATCTGAAATTGATCCGCCGGGGCGTAGCGAACCGTGCCGAGGTCCCCCACCCGCACCGGCCGGTCCTTGGTCTGGCGCACCACCACCTGAGCCACTTCAGCAGGCGTGTTGGTGAGTCCGGAGACGATGATGCCGTACTGGCGGTACGCCCGGTCCACCCGGCCGGCCGCAGCGGCGCGGTTGGTGGCATCGATGGCCTGCGCGACCTCGGCCACCCCCACCCGGTTGCTGATCAGACGGAGCGGTTCCAGCTGGACGCTTATTTCACGAACCCGGCCGCCCTGTACCTCGACGATGCCGACGTCAGGCAAACCGGCCAGCCTCGGGCGCACCGTGAACTCGGCCAGATCGCGCAGTATCATCGGGTCGGCGCCGACGAGCTCATACTGGAGAACGGGAAAGACCGATGGCGTGAGCCGCTCTGCGCTGAGCTCGATCTCCTTGGGCAGTGCGAGGGACGCGAGGCGTGCCTGTACCTGGCTCAGGGCCAGCTGCATGTCGGCGCGGGGACGGAAGTCGAGGCTGAGCTCAACTGCGCCGCGCACCGTTCGCGCCCGGATCTTACGCAGGTCGAGCAGGCCACTCATCGCCTGCTCCAGCGGACGAGTGGCCGCAACGACCATCTCCTGGGCCTCGAACGTCCCTCCCCGTCCGAGTACGACGATCCGGGGGTAGGCCACCTCGGGGTAGATCGCGGCCGGAAGTGCGAAGAGAGCGTATAGTCCCGCGGCAGTGAGCAACGCGGCGAAGAGGTAGACCGCAGCCCGGTATCGCTGAACAACGCCGGCAATGCTCACCTGATCGCTCCAGGTGCGCTATTCCCTGGGTGCGACACGCATTCCATCCTGCAGCCCGAAGGCTCCGGCGGTGACCACTCGCTCGCCCGGCTCGACAGGACCCTTCACTGCGACCCGCCCGCCCTGACGCACACCTGGGGTCACAATCCGCTGATGCACCACGGAGTCGGGGCCGATGACGAACACCGCGCTGCTGCCCCCTGCGAGGACGAGGGCCGAGTCCGGCACCACGAGTGCCGCCGGGTCGATGCCGACTACGACCCGTGCAGTCGCGCCGGCGCCAGCGAGCAGCCGCTGGTCGCGGTTGGGAACCCTGATGACCACCTCGCCCGCATTGGTCAATGAGTCCACTCCCGGCGCCACGGCAATGATCCGGGCGGGCCGCGCCAGGGTGTCGCCTTCCTGGGTGACGAGCACGGCAAAACCAGGGCGCAAGCCGGCCAGGCGGTTGGCGGGTACGGCCACGCGTAAGTCCAGCGTGTCGGCATCGATGATCTCGGCCAGCTGCGCGCCTACGTCCACCCGCTCCCCCTGCTGCACGCTCACCCGCTGAACCCGGCCGTTGAGCGGAGCACGAATCCGGGTACGGGCCAGCAATGCCCGGGCTGCTTCTGCCGCCGACATTGCCTGACTCGCGGCTGCCGCTGCCTCCTCCGACTGACGTTTCGAGGTGACCCCGTCGGTGAGCAGGCTCGCCTGCCGCTCCGCTTCACGGGTGGCCTGCGCCGCCGCCTGCTCGCGTTGCTTTGCGTCTGCCGCAAGCTCGGGTACGTCGAGCGTCATCAGTTCTTCCCCCCGCCGCACCGTCATCCCTACCTGGGCCTGAACCGAGCTCACGACCCCAGCGGCCGGCGCGGTCAGCAGTGCCGAGCCACGGGGCTTTGGTCCCAGCCGTCCGGTGAGCACGAGCTCGTTGCGCATGGTGTCACGAACCACGATGGCGCTCTCGACCGGGACCCTCGTCTGCGACCCTGCGGCAGAACTGTCGGGGCTCGGAGCCCCCGACCTGCACGCCGCGACCACCAGCAACGCCGGTCCCATGGCTGTTCTCATCGGCCGGCTCCGAATAACGCGTGCCAGTCAGCCAGCGCGGTCTGATAGGCCAGCAGATCCTGGGTGCTGGCGAGTGCGGCCTGGCTCTCGCTCCGGAGGGCGTCCAGCACCGGCAACACGCCGGTTTCTCCGGTCTGATACGCCCGTAGCGCCCGATTACGCAGCGCCTGCGCGGCCGGCAGCAGCGTATCTCGAGCGAAACGAGCGCGGAGTCCACTTTCCTCCAGCCTGATCCGGGCAGCTTCCACCTGACGGGCCGCGGCCAGCCTGGCTTCGCGAACGCCGGCTGCAGCAGCGACCGCCCTGGCCTGTGCTTCGGCGGCGGCGCCGGAGCCGTGGTGCCAGAGCGGAAGCGGTAGCGCAAGTCCCACTACCGACAGAGCCCTGTTGGGCAGGCTCGGGTCGTCCCACTCCGCGCCCGCTTGAAGTGTGGGGAGTGGAAGTCTTGCCACCCTCGCGCTCCGTGCCAGGGCCGCTGCCGCTCCGGAGTCGGCAACCGCGGCGCGAACCGTGGGGACCTGTTCGATAGAGGCCGTGCGAGTCACCGCGTGATCCAGGCCGGCGTCCAACGATCCCACCGGGTTGGGCGGTCTCGCAGGATCGGCGCCGACGACGCCGGCCAGGTCGCTTGCCGCCACCCGTGATCCCTCACGCACCGAAGAAAGGCTCTGCCTGACGCGGTCGGCCTCGGCCCGGCCCTGCTCGGCTTCAAAGAGGGAGATGTCGCCTGCCCGCAGTCGGGCTGCACCGATTCGAGCCACCGAGTCGGCCAGGGCAGCTTGGGCAATGGTGAGGGTTTCCGCCACCTGGGCTGCCCGTGCGGTATAGAAGGCGACCCGCACCTCCCGGTCCTGATCAGCCACTGTCCTGGATGAATCGGCCAGGGCCGAACCAATGCCATAGCGGGCCGACTGGCGGTCGCGTCCGCGGCGCAGAAGCCAATCGAATGGCTGATCGACCAACAGGTGCTGTCGGGGGGGTGACTCCGAATGAGAGTAGGTGACCGTGGGATTGGGCACGGCTCCGGCCACACGGTATGCAGCCCGGGCAGCGGCTACGCGGGCGGATGCCGCCGCAATCTGCCCCCGCGACACCCGGGCCCGGGCCAGCGCCTCGGCCAACGTGAGTGTATCGGAGGGCGGTGCCTGCACCAGCAGAGCGATCAGGAGAAGCATGGCCTTCGAATTGCGTATGGTCTGACGCATAGTCTCCCCGGCGCCGTCAGCCTGAGCGACGGTGCCGGGTAAGGTCAGGGGCCCTTCCCCCGAACAGGAAACGTGCAGACATCAGGCCCGGAACGCGAATGTGCCGGCACCAGTGCCGGAAGGAACGACCGAGGCCCTCCGTTTGTGACGGCGCGTGCAGGCTTCCTCCCTTCCGTCCGATAACTGATCTACCAGTCCCCCACTACGGCGCTTGGAGACAGACTCGATGCCCCCACGAGAGGGGAGGCCAGTGAAGCCCTCCTGGGTACCGCAAGCCGGGGCCTGCCTGGGCGTTGCTGTCGGCTATGTCATCGCGGCCCAGATCGGGTTCTCGGTCGCTACCCTCCACCCCGTCGTGGCGTCGGTGTGGCCCCCGGCCGGCCTTGCCTTGGCGGTTCTCCTCCTGTTCGGGCTTCGACTCTGGCCCGGGATATTCGCCGGGGCGTTGATTGCCAACGCGCTGATGGGCCTGCCGGCAGCTGCTACCATCGCGATCGCATCCGGCAACACTATGGCGGCGGTGTGCGGTGCCTACGCTCTCCGCCGGCTCGGTTTTCAGCCCTCTGTTTCCCGGGTGCGGGATGCACTCGGCCTGCTGGGATTAGGGGCGCTCTGCGCACCAGTCATCGCGGCCACTATCGGTACTCTCAGCCTCCATCTCATTGCCGGCGTGCCCGCTGACCGCTCCGTCGCTCTCTGGTACAACTGGTGGAGTGGGGATGCCCTCGGGGTCATGCTGGTCACCCCGCTCCTGCTTGCCTGGGGCCACGGGCCACTCCCCCAACTGACCGGGCGAGCGGTGGCGGAAGCCGCCCTGCTCGGCACGGGTTTGCTCGCGGCAAGTGTACTGTTGATGCGGATTCCGCACGGCTACGAATACGCCGTATTCCCGCTGGTGGGCTGGGCCGCGATCCGGGGTGGCCTCAGGGGAGCGAGCGCTGCCACGGCCCTCGTGGCGGGCACAGCGATATGGTTTACCGTCCACCATGCAGGGGCTTTTGTGGGGGCAAGCGGAGAGGGGCTCTGGCGCCTTCAGCTCTTTCTTGCGCTGGTGACGATCGGGAGCCTCATGCTCACCGCGATGGCACAGGCCGCGGCGTCCGCGAGCCACGCCCTGCGAATCAGCGAGCTTCGGTTCCGGCGGGTGTTCGATCATTCGGCGGTCGGCATCGGCGTAGTGCGGGCAGATGGTCGCTTCACCGACGCCAATCCGGCGTTGAGAAACATGCTGGGCTTTTCCAAGGAAGAACTGCTCCAGCGTACGGTGGCGGACATCTCCCATCCCGACGACATGCGCTCCGAAGGTCCGATCCTGGCCGACCTGATGGCCGGCCGCCGCACTACGTTTCGATTCGTGAAGCGGTACCAGCGGAAGGACGGCGGCATCTTCTGGGGCAGGCTTACGGCCACCAATGTTGCCGATGGACAAGATGGACCGGATTGCGCCATCGGGCTGGTCGAGGACATCTCGGAGCAGCGGGCGGCGGAGGAGGCACTGGCGCTGGATGTGGCGCAGCGACGGGGGTCAGAGGAGAAGCTGCGGCGCACCACGCAGACGCTGCAGACGCTGATCGATGCGTCGCCGCTGGCAATCATGACCCTGGACCACGATGGTCGGGTGCGAAGCTGGAACCATGCGGCAGAGGAGATGTTCGGCTGGTCAGCGGCGGAGGCCATAGGGCACACGGTCCCGTTTGTACCGCCGTCAGCGCTCGATGAGTTCCGCCAAAGCCTCCGACAGGTATTCTCGGGCGAGGCACTTACCGGCCTTCAGGTGGAGCGCTGCCGCCGGGACGGGCAGAGAATCGACCTGCGTGTCTGCGCCGCTCCCACCCGTGATACCCACGGGGTCATTGACGGTGTGATTGCGCTGGTGGAGGACGTGACCGAGCGAAAGAGCCTGGGCGAGCAGCTCCGGCAGGCCCAGAAGATGGAGGCCATCGGGCAGCTCACCGGCGGTATCGCTCACGACTTCAACAACCTCCTGACCATCGTCATTACCAACGCAGCGCTGCTGGCCGACGAGATCTCGCCAGATCGCACGGACATGCGGGCGGAGCTCTCCGAGCTCCAACGCGCGGCGCTCAGGGGTGTGGAGCTGGTCCGGAAGCTCATGGCCTTCAGCCGGCGCCGCTCGGTCGACATGCAGCCGATCGACCTGGGCGAGGTGATCAGCGAGGCCTCGAAAGATCTCGGGCGCCTTCTCCCGGCATCCGTCGAGGTGGGGGTCGAGATCGAGAACGGACCCTCGCTCATGGTCAGCGGTGATGTCGGCGGGATCCAGCAGATTCTCTTCAACCTGGCCACTAACGCTCGCGACGCGATGCCGGACGGTGGAACCCTGCGAGTCCAGGTCTATCGGGCCTGCCTCGACGAGGACTACCAGCGCACCCGGGGGTGGGGCAAGCCCGGTGAATACATCGTGGTGGCGGTGAGCGATACCGGGTGCGGCATGAGTCCGAAGGTGCAGGCGCGGGCATTCGAGCCGTTCTTCACCACCAAGGGGGTGGGGAAGGGCACCGGGCTGGGAATGGCGATGATCTACGGGCTGATTGCCCAGCATAGAGGTCACTGCGATCTCGATAGCGAGGAGGGCCGCGGCACCACGGTGCGGTTGTACTTCCCGGTGACCGGGTCTGCCGTTTCACCGGCACGTGGTCCCGCCGAGGCC
This sequence comes from Gemmatimonadales bacterium, assembly GCA_039930805.1. GTDB lineage: Bacteria > Gemmatimonadota > Gemmatimonadetes > Gemmatimonadales > GWC2-71-9 > CAVVWJ01. The sequence continues at coordinate 12,748 of JBDTTD010000052.1, forward strand.
CGCCCCCGGGTTGGAGGCAACGAACGCATTCTGGTGGTGGACGACGAGGAAGGGATCCGGCGGTCCGCTGCCCGGGTGTTGTCCCGGTTCGGCTACGCGGTGGTGGAGGCGTCCGATGGCGAGGTTGCTCTGGCCGCCATCCGGAGCGCGAAAGTTCCCTTCGACCTGGTCGTGTCCGACGTGGTCATGCCACGTCTGAGTGGCATGGCGCTCTACCGGGAGCTGCGGGGGCACGGAAGCGGCGTACGCGTTCTGCTTATGAGCGGGCATAC
>JBDTTD010000053.1:0-12904 GCA_039930805.1 Gemmatimonadales bacterium
CGGGCCGGCGAGGTGATCCCCCAGATCGTGCGGCCCATCATCGTGCCCGGCGCCGAGCGGAACGAGCCGTGGCGGATGCCGGACAAGTGCCCCCGCTGCGGCACCCCGGTGGAGCGGATCGAGGGCGAGGCGATGCGGTTCTGCCCCAACGTGTCCTGCCCCGGCCGGGTGCTGGAGAGCATCGTGCACTTCGCCTCGCGCGACGCGATCGACATCCGGGGGCTGGGCTACGAGCGGGTTCGCCAGCTGCTCGACACCGGGTTGATCCAGAACATCGCCGGCCTCTACCGGATCACATCGGAGCAGCTGGTGAAGCTGGACCGGTTTGCCAAGCAGTCGGCCGACCAGCTGGTGGCCGCGATCCAGGCCTCCAAGGCTCGGCCCCTCTCGCTGCTGCTCTTCGGGCTGGGAATTCCGCACGTGGGGAAGACAGTCGCCGTGTTGCTGGCCCGTCGCTTCGGCAACCTCGACGCCCTCGCAGCGGCCGCGCGCGAGGGCAACGTGGCTCTGCCCGGCATCGGACCCGTGATCGCAGAATCGGTCTCGGCCTTCTTCAACGAGCCCCGGAACCAGGCGGTGCTCGAAGAGCTGAAGGCGGCCGGCCTCAACCAGGTCGAGCCCAACGCCGCCAACGCCGATGGCGCCCTGGCGGGGAAGACCTACGTGATCACCGGGACCCTGCCGACGCTGTCGCGCGCCCGGGCCGGGTCGCTGATCGAAGAGGCCGGGGGCCGAGTCGCGGGAAGCGTGAGCAAGAAGACCGATGCGCTGGTGGCGGGAGAGGAGGCGGGGAGTAAGCTGGAGAAGGCGAAGGAGCTGGGGGTCGAGGTCATCGATGAGGCCGAGCTCTTGCGTCGCGTGGGCCAACTTCGGTGATAGCGGGTCCGGGATCCGCTCCGGCACAAAAGAACGCAGTGCCTCCGCGGACCCGTCCCCGCAGGCACGTTGGTGAAGACCCGGCCCATGTGAACAGCACAAGCTTGGAGCGAGGGGAACTCGCCGGAGGACTGCGTTCTTTTGTCCGGAGGCGAGGCCCCGAGCGACCCACATGAGACGTCCGAGCAGAGATCTGTTTGTGGACCTCGCGTTAGGCGATCATTCGCGGAGTTTACCCTGAGCGCAGCGAAGGGCTCAGGATGACAGCGCTTCTACGATTCCGCCGTACCGCTTACCTTTCCCACTCACCTCTCAACCTGATTTCTATGACTCCTCAGGTATCCACTTCCCAGCGTACCGGCCTCAGGCTCGGCCGCAAAGTCATCCACCAGCTCCGCGCCTCTCTGGAGCGAGACGGCCTCCAGGCGGCAGGCTACCTGCAGGAGGCGGGCTTTGCCGGCGGGGAGGAGCTCTACGACGCCTTCGGCGAGTGGCTGGCGCGGGAGCGCGGCGTCGACACGCCGTCCGAGCTGGACGTCGCGTTCCTGGGCGAGGTGCTGGGGGAGTTCTTTGCCGACCACGGCTGGGGACGGCTCAGCGCGACGCCCTTGGGGCCCGCGGTGATGGCGCTCGATTCGGCGGAGTGGGCCGAGGCGCTGGACGAGCGGCAGGGCGAGTTCCCCTCCTGCCACCTGAGCTGCGGGTTGCTGGCCGACTTCCTGGGCCGGGTCTCCCAGGACCAGGTGGCGGTGATGGAGGTCGAGTGCCGCTCGCGGGGAGACCAGCGGTGCCGGTTCCTGGCCGGGTCGCCCGAGACGCTCGGCATCCTGTATGACCGGATGGCGCAGGGGACGGGGTATCTCGAGGCGCTAGGGGTGCTGGAGTAAGGCTGCCCGTTAGGAACTACCGCCGTACCGCCTACTTCCCCTTCACCAGCTTGATCCCCCCCGACCCGCTCTCGATGTCGATCTTCCCCCCGCCCTCGCCGATCCGTCCCGTCATGTGATCCCGCGCGTGGCGGGTGACGGCCACCTCGAAATCGGTCTCGATGTCGCCGCTGGAGGTCTCGATGTCCACCTCCGCCGCCAGCGTGGGCGGCACCTTCAGCGTCACGTCGCCCGAGCCGGTCTCCACCTTCACGCTCCAGATCTCGCCGCTCAGGTCGGCCGTCACCGAGCCGCTCCCGGTCTCGAGCGCCACCTGCGGCGCCGTCAGGCTGGTCACCTCGATGTTGCCCGACCCGGTACTGATGGAGAGCTCCTTGCTGTTCAGGTTGGTGGCGCTCACGTCCCCGGATCCGGTCTCGATCGAGATCTGCTCACCGCGCACATCGGAGACGGTGACGCCGCCCGATCCGGTGTCCACCGAGAGGTCGCCCCTCGACTGGGTCACCTGCACCGGGCCGGAGCCGACGTCGATCTCCAGCTCGCCCCGGGTGTTGGTCGCGTTGACCGGCGCGCTGGCGGCGTCGATATGGAGCGTCCCGCTGACGTTGGAAATGGAGACCTCGCCCATGGCGAGATAGACCGACACCTGCCGGCCCGACGGTACCCCGATGCGAAGATCGGCCCGGGCATCGAGCCCCCCGCCGCTGCTCGCGATGGTGACCGAGCGGCCCTCTTTCTTTCCCTGGTGGCCGCTATCGTCGCCGAAAGTGCCGTCGTCCCGGACCCTGATCTGGGTGGACGACCCGCCGCCGGTGGACTTGGCACCGTACCGGATCCGGTTGCCGGGATAGATCAGCCGCAGCGTCTCCACCCCGTCGCGCTTGTCGTGGCCCACCTTCAGCTGGGCCGCATCGGCGCCGCCCCGGGTCACCTGGACGCTCAGCTCGCCACCGGTGCCGGGCTCGAGGCTCACCTTTCCGGCCAGGTTGTAGATGGCGACCTCGTCGTCCGCCATGACGTAGCGCTCGGCCTGCTGGGCCCGGAGCAGGGTGGCGGGAAGGAGGAGTGCTGTGAGGATCACGATCGCCTGCATGGAGGTCGCTCCTTGAGGGTAACTGGGCCTTAGACGGGCCTGGCTGACGGAAGGTTGCAAGAAGGGGCTCGAGTCGACTGAGAGCCCATAGCCCATAGCCTGCCGCCACCGTATAGTAGGATCTCCGGCCACCTCTCGCCGGATCCTCCGGGCAGGTTCCCCTTGGCCGACGTCCTGTCGCGGCTCTCCGCCGCCTTGGCTTCCCAATATGCGATCGAGCGCGAGCTCGGCCGGGGCGGCATGGCCACGGTCTACCTGGCCCGGGACCTGAAGCACCACCGGCTGATCGCGTTGAAGGTGCTCCGGCCGGAGCTCACCAACGCACTGGGGCCCGACCGGTTCCTCCAGGAAATCGAGATCGCGGCCCAGTTCGCCCATCCCCATATCGTTCCCGTCTTCGACTCCGGTGAAGCCGAGGGGTTCCTCTATTATGTGATGCCCTACGTGGTGGGGGAATCGCTGCGCAGCCGGCTGACCCGCGAGGGACAGATCCCGGTCGAGGATGCGGTCGAGATCGCCTGCGAAGTCGCTAACGCCCTGGCCTATGCCCACGCCCAGGGCATCGTGCACCGCGACATCAAGCCGGAAAATATTCTCTTCGCCGACGGTCACGCGATGGTGGCCGATTTCGGCATCGCCCGGGCGATCACCGCGATGGTAGCCTCCACCGGTGACCGGCTGACCGAAGTGGGGTTCGCACTCGGCACGCCATTGTACATGAGTCCGGAGCAGGCTGCCGGGGATTTCAGTCTCGACGGCAGAGCCGACGTCTACAGCCTGGGCTGCGTGCTCTACGAGATGCTCGCGGGAGAGCCGCCATTCATAGGCCCGACCCCGCAGGCCGTGATCACCAGGCACGCGCAGGACTCGCCCGAGCCGCTCAGCCGCAAGCGCCCCGAAGTGTCGGCTGAGGTAGAGCAGGCGGTCAGCAGGGCGCTATCCAAGCTGCCGGACGACCGGTTTGCCGGGGCAGCGGAGTTTGCCGCCGCGCTGCCCCGGCATCCTACCCCCGGCACGCCGACGGTTCCGCTCGAGGTAAGGAGGCCGGCGTGGCAATCCCGGCACATCTCCCGAGCCACCTGGGCGATCATCGGGGCCCTGGCCCTGGCCGGTGGGCTCATCGCCACCGCGTTCCATCGGCGGGCCCCCCCGACGCTGGATGCGTCGCTCTACATGGTGCTGCCCTTCCGCCATCGGGCCCAATCGGCGCCGCTGCTTCTCAACGGCGACCAGTGCGAGTCGTTGCTGCACGATGCGCTTGCCCGCTGGCGCGGAGTCCATATGGTGGATCCGCTGTGGGTGGCCGATGCCAGGTCCCGGCGGGGTGGCGGCTCGAGCGTCGAAGCTGGCGTGGCGCTAGCGCGTGAACGGCGAGCCGGTCGAGTGGTGCTGGGCGAGGTGTGGCAGTTCAATGACACCATCTATGTGCGGGGTCTTCTGTACGATGCGGCCGGCCAGCGGCTGGTCAAGGAGCAGTCGGTCCGTATCGCACCGGATTTGAATGATGCCCAGGCTCGCTTCCAACAGCTGGCCGACTCACTGCTGATCGGCGGCGGGATCGCTGCGGGTGCCCCGCCTCGCGGCGGCGGGCAGTTGTCGCTGCCGGCGTGGCATGCCTTCCAGGACGCCTACCTGGCCTTGCAGCGCTGGGATCTCGATTCGGCCAAGGTCAGGCTGATGCGGGCGCTCGTCATCGACCCGACCTACGGCATGGCGCAGCTCTGGCTGGCACAGGTTCTGGCCTGGGCGGGCGACGATGCCAAGTCCTGGAGGAGCCTTGCCGCTGGCGCGCTGGCCTCCGGTGACAGCCTCGCGCCACGAGATCGCCGGCTCGCCGAAGGTTTGCTCGCGTTGGCCGAGAGCCGCTTTCCGGCGGCCTGCGAGCAGTTCAGCACGATTCTCCAGCGCGACTCGCTCGACTTTGCCGCCTGGTTCGGTCTGGGGGAGTGCCAGGGGAAGGATCCCCTGGTACTTCGCGATGCCGCCAGCCCATCGGGATGGCGTTTCCGCGGAAGCTATGAGGGCGCGGTGAATGCCTACCGCCGGGCCCTGGAGATCGTTCCTTCGGTGCACCTCGCGTTCAAGGGTGAGGCCTACACCCGGCTTCCCGACCTGCTCTACACCGAAACGAATCACATCCGTAAGGGATATGCGCTGGCACCGGACACCGTGCGATTCGGCGCGTTCCCTTCGATGGCCCGGGACACGCTCGAGTTCGTCCCCCGCCCTCTCCCTCAGGTCGTGGCCAGCGAGCCGGGAGCCATCCCGGCAACCGTGAGTGCGGCGGTGGCCCGTAACCGGGAACTGATGCGGGAGGTCGCAACCACATGGGTGCGGGCATTTCCCGGCCGGCCCGACGCCCACGAGACTCTGGCGCTGGTACTGGAGACGCTGGGCGAGCTGACCGCGGGCCGGTCCAAGGATTTCTCCGCGGTGAGCGAGATCCGCCGGGCGCGCGGCACAGCCACCGTGCCGGCCCAGACCCTCCGGCTGGCCAATATCGAGACCCGATTCCTGGTCAAGTCAGAGCAGATGGCAGCGGCGCGGTCGCTGGCTGATTCGGTGCTTCGGGCCAACCCCAACCCCACGCTGGACGATGCGCGGCAACTGCGCGGGCTCGCCGCGCTCACTGGCCACGTCCATCTGGCAGCTCAACTGCAGCGGCGGGCCGCTCCCGATTTCACCTTCCTCACTCCCGCATGGGAAGAAGTGACGGTACCGCTCCAGCTTACCGATGCCGCCCTGGGACTGTTTGCGTATTCCGCGTTCGGCGCGCCCAGGGACAGCCTGGTGGCGCTGGAACAACGGGTCGAGCGGCTGATTCCCAGCTATGTCCAGCCGGAAAAACGGGAGAACGCCCGTCAGGCGATGCTCGATATTCCGGCGGTGCTCGCATTCCCGGAGCGCGGGCTACGTCCGATGCACCGGGCCAAGGCAGGAGGGAACTACCGGCTGGAAATGCAGTGGGAGCTGGCGCACGGAGATATCACCGCGTTCCGGAAACACTACCAGAAGATCCGGGAGGTGCAACGCGACATTCGCCCCGGGGATGTGGCGTTCGACGGCACCTACCACGAAGCAAGGCTACTGTTGGCCGCCGGTGACACGGCGGAAGCCACCCACTTGCTCGATCTCTCACTCGAGGCGCTTCCCACGCTCGGCACCGATCTGATGGATCAGCTCCCCGAGGTCACGACGCTGGTGCGGGGGATGGCGCTCCGAGCCGAGCTGGCTTCGCGTGCCGGCGACTCGACCACCAGCCGGCGCTGGGCCAACGATGTGGAGGTCCTCTGGTCCAACGCGGACGGGGAGCTTGGTCCGACCGTGAAGAGGATGCAGGAGCTGGCTGCAAGTCAGAGCAACCGACCCACGTAGAACGGTCACTGGGGAAAGGGGATCTTTATGTCCGGCGGACTACTCGACAATTGGCGACTGGCTATCCGAATCGGCATCACCATGTTTGCAGGTGGGCTTTGCGTGGGCTGCGGCTCCCGGACGGAACCGGCCGTTGCTCCTGTGCCCGGGGTTTCTGAAGTTGCCCAATGTCCTAAAGACGGTCCACCAACCAATCAGGCAGAATTGAAAGCCTGTGTCGGGAAGCTCAGTTTCGATGCCACCGAGATCGTCGGTGACGAGCAGCGTTTGATGGTGAATCCTCCCTGCCCCACATCATGTCGCTACGGGCCGCTGGCCAAGATCGAGCCCGTGGTGGGCGCCCACCAATACAGCGAAGGAGATCTGCGGGAGGGGCGCATCATCGCCCGGCTCTTCGTTCGGAGCGGCGAGACAGGGTACCGGAAACTGGCGCTGGTGCCGGGCTACATCACCTACTGGTGGGTCCAGAAAGATGCGACTGGGCGGGGTGGAAGATCGATTTTCATATCCGAGGCGATGGTAAGAAACACCCTGGTGAGCATGTCCAAGAGACTCCAGGTCGACCTGGACCCTCCGGGTTCGTTCCAGCGAGCGGTAGCGCGGTGGTATTGGCTGGAACAGGACGAGACGACAAAGGGGACGTGCGGCGCAGCCACCTGCAAGTAAAGAGCTGGGAGCTGGGATCAGAGCCGAGACGCGTAATCCGGCCGCACCACCAGCTCGCCCCCCTGGATGATCTCCCGGTCCCAGGGCAGCACGATGAAGTTGTCGGTTGCGAAGGCATGGAAATCCGGAGCGTAGTCGCCGGTCTTGAACGACACGGCGCTCTTGACCTGGGAGGGCTGGAGGGCCCGAACCTCGCTTAGCGCGAGCTTCATGGTGCTGCCGGTGTCGCAGGTCTCGTCCACCACCAGCACCCGCCGGCCGCGGATGCTGGCGGGAGGGCCGGTCACCAGCACCGGCTCGGCCCCGCTCTCGTTCCGGGTGACCACCATCGAGGCGAAGTCGCACTGCATGATGGAGGCGACCACCACGCCGGGAATGACGCCCGCTTTGGCTATGCCGAGGACCACTTCGGGCTGATACTCCTTGGCCACCCGGAGCGCGAGCGCGCGGCAGATCTCGCCGAAGAACGGCCAGTCTACTTCCAGAGTTCCTCGAGGACCCGACTGGCCTGAGCGTCGCATTGGTCTAGGGGTCTAGGGTCTTGGGGTGAAGGGCTGTGGTTGAAGGTCGTACGTCCGGAGGCAAACGTCTAGGGTCTAGGATCCAGGTCAGGGCGGAGACCTCTAGACCCTGGACTCTAGACCCTAGACCTTTCCACTCTTATCTTAAGCCCGTTCCAACGCCTTGCGCCCGTTTGTCTTTCCTCGGAGAGCCCTCCTCCCACATGAGCTTCTGGTCACGCATGTTCGGCAAGGGCACTCAGAGAACTCTGAGCCCGCAACGACTCGACTACCTCAACGAGGGCCTGGCACTGGAACGCCAGGGCGACTTCGAGGCGGCGCTCACGTCCTACCGCCTGGCCCTGCGTGACAACCCCGCGGATTCCCGCATCCTGCTCAACATGGCCATCGCCTTCACCAAGACCGGGCGTCCGGACGAAGCCATCCGGCACTACAAGCGGGCGCTCGAGCTGGACGACAGCCTGGGAGGCGCCCACTACGGCGTCGCCTTCCTGCTGCTGAAGCGGGGCGACGTGCCCCAGGCGACGGAGCACCTCAAGGCCTTTCTGGCCCGCCCGCCCAAGGGGCCCGACGGCGAGCGCTGGGTCCGCCATGCCGAAAGCGCGTTGCGCGACATCGCGGGTAGCCCGCCACCGGCCGCGCCGTGATCCGCTGGGCCACCCTGATCGCGTTGGTCCTCCAGCTCGGCTGCAGCAACCTCACCGACACCGGCGGAGTAGTGGAGCTGGAGATCAGCCAGCCGGCCCAAACCCAGATCGAAGTCGGCCAGACGTTGCAGCTCACCGCCCGCGCCCTCGACAAGGACGGCAACCCGGTTTCGGTGCCGATCAGCTGGCGCGCCGCGGACCACACGCTGACGGTGAACGATCAGGGCCTGATCACCGGCGTGTCGCCCGGCCCCGGCCGGGTTCAGGCCTGTGTCGGCTCGCTCTGCTCCGCTCTCATCTCCCTCACCGTCGTCGCCCCCGCTGCGCCCGCACCCAGCGTCTCCCACCCTCACTGAGCTCCTCTTCGGCGCGCTGGACCGCTACCGGGCCCGGCCGGTCGCCATGCGGGCCAAACGGGGGGGAGCCTGGGAGGAGCTGAGCTACCAGGACCTGGCCGACCGGATCCAGGACCTCAGCATCGGTCTGCTCGACTTGGGACTGGCGACTGGCGACCGAGTAGCCATCCTGTCGGAGAACCGGCCCGAGTGGGCCATCGCGGACTACGCCTGCCTGACGGCGCGCTGCGCCGACGTGCCGATCTACCCCACCCTGCTCCCGAAACAGGTGGAGCAGAACCTGGCCGACTCGGGGTCGGTGGCGGTCATGGTCTCGACCCGCACCCAGCTGGAGAAGGTGCTGGCCGCGCGGGGGCGGCTGCCGCTGCTGCGGCACATCATCGCACTCGATCGCGACGCGACCGGCAACGGAGTGCTATCGCTCGAGGGGATGTACGCCCGGGGACGGGCGGCGCGCCCCCGGTATCCCGGCTGGCGGGCCGACGCGCTCGCGGCGCAGCCGGACGATCTCGCGACGATCATCTACACCTCGGGCACCAGCGGCGACATGAAGGGCGTGATGCTCACCCACGGCAACATCGCCTCCAACGTCTTCACCTGCTGTACCCTCTTCGACTTCGTCGAGGAGGACGAGTGCCTCTCCTTCCTGCCTCTGTCGCACATCTTCGAGCGCATGTTCGGCCACTACTGCATGCTGCACTCGGGCGTGCTCATCAACTACGCCGAGAGTGTGGACAGCGTGGCGGCGGACATGCAGCGCTGGCGTCCGACCCTGATGGCGTCGGTGCCGAGGCTGTACGAGAAGATCTATGGAAGGGTGCTGGACGCGGTACGGGCCGGATCACCTCTCAAGCGCCGGCTCTTCTTCTGGGGGAAGCGGGTGGGCGAAAGGGCGGTCGAGCTTCGCCTGGCCGGGCGGCCGTTGCCGGCGACGCTCCGGGCGCAGCTCCTTGTGGCGGACCGGCTGGTCTTTGCCAAGCTCCGGGCCCGCACCGGAGGCCGGCTCCGCTTCTTCATCTCGGGCGGGGCCCCCCTCTCGGCCGATATCGCGAAGTTCTTTCATGCCGCCGGCATGCCGATCCTGGAGGGGTACGGACTGACCGAGACCTCGCCGGTCATCGCGGTCAACACCTTCCAGCATCAACGGCTGGGCACCGTCGGCCTCCCGATCCCGGAGGTCGAGGTGAAGATCGCGCCCGACGGCGAGATCCTGACCCGGGGCCCAAACGTCATGCCCGGCTATTACAAGAAGCCCGAGGCCACCTCCGACGCGCTCGACGGCGAAGGCTGGTTCCACACCGGCGACATCGGCCTGCTGGACCCCGACGGATTCCTCAAGATTACCGACCGGAAGAAGGACCTCATCGTTACCGCGGGCGGCAAGAACATCGCGCCGCAACCGATCGAGGCCCTGGCCAAGACGAACAAGTTCGTCTCCAGCGCGGTGATGCTGGGAGACCGGCGGCCCTTCCCCATCATGCTGATCGTTCCCAACTTTGACAACCTGTCCCAGTGGGCCGCGCAGGAGGGGATTCAGAGCGCCGACTCGGCCGCCCTGGTGGCGCTGCCTCAGGTACAGGAGAAGATGGAGCGAGAAGTCCAGGGGACGCTCAAGGATCTGGCGAAGTTCGAGATGCCGAAGAAGTTCCTGCTGCTGCCGCGCGAGTTCAGCATCGAGAGCGGCGAGCTGACCCCCAAGCTCAGCATCAAGCGCCGGGTGGTCGAGCAACGACATGCCGCGGCCATCGAGGCACTGTACGCCGACCACGTGTAAGTGCGGTCAGGCGGTAGGTTGTCACCCGGGGCGCAGCGAGAGGGCCGAAACTTCGTCTCGTCAGAGACGGGGTGACCATCTTTCCTACCGCTCACCGTTTACCGCTCACGCTTTTTCACCCCCACCCACACGTTCTCCGCGCTGGCGAGTAGCTCGACCAGATCCGGCGCCGGGTCCTTCCCTTCCCCCACTACTCGCAGTCCCGGCAGGACCACTCGCACCGCCTCGCTGACCCAGCAGGGATCATCGGCGAACGGTCTCCCGAGCACGACCCCGCGCATCGAGCCGGACTTGATCGGCAGCCTGCCCCCGCGGAGCACGCTGAGCTCCGCGTTATCGGCGACCGTGCTCGGCGGGTTCACCGCCACCAGCGCCACCCCCGGAATGAGCTCGGCGACATCGCTCCAGAGCGACGCCACCGGCCCCACGAGGGCCAGGTAGCCGCCGGGCCCGTGCAGTCCGGCCAGGGTCGTGAGCCCATCGCCATCCAGCGCGCTCTTGTCGTCGCTGGGAGCCGGGGCGCCCCCGGTGTCCAGCACACCGTCCTTCAGCTCAAAGGTGCGGCCGCAGACCGGACAGCCCAGATGGCCGGTACGCACCGACCGCCCCTCCATCCCGTCAGGCAGGAGGACGAGGAAGCTCTCGTCGTGGTCGGCGGGGCAGCGGAGATGGTCGGTGAGTTCTATGAACAAGAAGGTCTAGGGTCTAGGGTCTAGGGTCTAGGGTCTAAGTGTCGAATCGGAGAAATATGATACGGCTGGCGTAGCGAGGGAGTGCGATTGCCAGGTACACAATAAACATTCAGATCTTGTTACCTGGACCCTACTCTGGACTCTAGACACCTCAAGACCGTGGGTGACTTCAGGAAGCTCGAGGTCTGGCAAAAATCACAGCAGCTAGTGGCGTCCATCTACCGGCTTACGAGTGGCTTTCCTGCCGCGGAACGCTTCGGGCTAAGCTCGCAGATGCGACGGGCTGCTGTTTCGGTCTCAGCTAACATCGCGGAAGGCTGCGGTCGCATGGGAGATCCTGAGCTGCGCCGCTTTGTGCGGATCAGCCTGGGATCGCTCTCGGAACTGGAATGTGAGCTGCTGTTAGCTGGGACACTTCAACTCGCAACGCAAGAATCATCCAGCGACCTGCTTCTCAAGATCGGCTCTATCCGTGGCATGCTCCAGAGACTTCATCGGACACTGCCAAGCTCCAGGCCTAACCCACTAGACCCTAGACCCTAGACCTTCATGGCTTAAACACCACCCACGTCAGCTTCCCCGCCTCGACCGTTACCGTCCGGAACACCTTCTTGCCTTTGATCTCGGTGCCCATCACGAAGGTGCCCGGCGGCACGTCGCTCACCGCGAAGTGCTCACCATACAGCGGATGGGGATGGGCCTTGTCGCCATAGGTCTCGGCAAAGGAGTACGGCGTCTCCACCGGATCGCGCTTGGTGATGCCGTAGACCCGGGCCTGGGGCACCGGAACGCCGGCGCTGTCGAAGACCTGCCCCGCCACGATCCCGGTGTTGGGCAGCGGCTCGATCCAGAGCTCCGGGTTGGTGGTGTAGGGCGGAAAGCGCTGCAGGGAATCCACGATCAGATTGATCGAATCGCTGGGAGAGGCGGAGATCTCCAGGTGGAGATGGTCGTTCGTCGCCCGGCCGGTGTTCCCTACCCGGGAAATGATGGTTCCCTTCGCCACCTTGCGGCCGACTTTGACCAGCAGGGCGGAGTTGTGATAGTAAGTCGAGAAGATGCGGTAGCGCTTGCCGTTTGCCGTCAGCGACGTGTCGTGGCGGATGGTGACGGTCAGCGCCCCGGCTTCGGCCGGGCCGGCGTATACCACGGTCCCGGCCCCGATCGCCATGACCGGAGTCCCGTCCGGATTGTTGAACTCGACGCCCTGGTGCTGCTGGAAGTTGCCGCCCATGGTCGAGCCGTAGCGATAGGTCTGGTCGATGAAGCTGTTGTCGGTCAGGGCGATGGGGCGCCGGAACCAGGTGGTGAGCGGCTCCTTGGGCGCCTCCGCCGGCGGGCCCGCCTGGCGGAGACAGGGCAAGGTGTCGGCGTTGGGCTTGAGGCCGCACTGGGTGCCCCGGAACAGCTTGGTGCCGAGTAGGATCGCGTTGGCCGGCGGGAAGGCGGCCGCGGTGAGCGGTATCGCCGTCCAGCCGGCCGGACCCCGGCTCACCCGCTGGGTCCCCCGGAGGGTGGAGACGTTCCAGCCTCGCCGGTCCGGGGCCAGCCGCCGGACGTATTCGCTCTTCAGCACAGGGTACACCGTGTCGGCCGGGCCCTTGGCCGGAGGCCCGACGCCATCGGCGAGCGCGGTCCAGTTGGCGCCGTCGTTGGTGGTCAGCTGAATGCCGTCGGCCGTGCCGATCAGGGTGGTGTCACCCCGCACCACGATCCCCGACGGGGCGACGTACTGCCACTCCGGGCCCAGCTGCTTGTAGGCCCAGTTCTTCCAGGTGGCACCGCCGTCGGTGGAGAGTCCCCACCCGTTCCCGATGGTGCCGTACCAGACCTGGCCCCGGGCGCCGAACCCGATCGCCTGCACGAAATCCCAGGAGATCGACGTGTCGGTGCTGTCGTGGCGAATGGCTTCCCAGGTCTTGGCCCCCACCAGACGGTAGATCCCGTGCCCGTAGGTCCCGACCCAGATGGTGCCCCGCGGGTCGCGGGCGACGGTGAGGACGTGAACGCCCCATCC
>JBDTTD010000054.1:0-12753 GCA_039930805.1 Gemmatimonadales bacterium
TCGTTCGTGGACAGTTCGTGCCTCCAACGTGAGAACGAAAAAGGGCACCCGGCAATGACCGGATGCCCACGACACGAAGCCCACGGTGGCGAAGGCCACCCGATTCGCTTCGAAGCCAGGACCCGGTTGCGCTGCGGCATCGGGCCGGCAGGCTCAGGGTGGGGGAACTCGATTCCCCGCTTTCACAAGGTGCGGAAGGTAGTCAGCGTCGATCCAAGTGTCAACCAGAAACCACGTTGGCCGGCTGGGCCGCGGGCGTGACATCGCGCAGCACCACGCCCTTTCCCTCCCGGACCGGCGTACCCATTGCCACGGCAGGGTCGTGCTCGAAGATCAGGCGCCAGCCCCCGGCAACGGCTTCCTGCAGGATTGTCCGCTTGCTCTCCAGGGTGCGGAGCGGCTCGAGGTCGTAGCCCATGATCCACGGCAAGGGCAGATGCGCGGTGGTAGGAAACAGGTCTCCCACGAACAGCGCGGTGTCGCCCCGATTCCGGATCATGACCGCCTGGTGAAACGGCACATGCCCCGGGGTCACTCGCACCGAGATCCCCGGAAGCACATCCGCGTCTCCATCCAGCAAACGCCAGCGGTTGGCCGCGGCGACCGGCTCGAAGTTGTGCGCCAGGTAGCTCGCGCGGGTCCGTTCGTTGGTATGCCGGGCAAATTCGAGCTCGCCGCGCTGGACCACGTACGTGGCATTGGGGAAGGTGGGCCGGACATGGCGCCTGGGGTCGTTCTCCAGATCCGGATCCATGGTGGTATTGCCCCCGGCGTGGTCGAAGTGCAGATGGGTATTGATCACCCACTTCACGTCGCGCGGCAGAAAGCCGGCCGAGGCCAGTGCGTCCTCCAGCTGGGTGGCGCCTTCGAGTCCCTGGTTTTCCACCCCGTAGATGTCGAGGAACTTGGCGTCTTCCTTGTTGCCGAGCGCGGTATCGATCAACACCAGTCCATCCTCATGCTCCACCAGCACACAGCGCATGGCCAGCGGAATCCGGTTGCGGTCGTCGGGCTCGATCCGCGTCTGCCAGAGCAGACGCGGGACCACGCCGAACATGGCGCCTCCGTCGAGATGCTGGCGGCCTCCCTCCAGCGTGTGACAGCGGAGCCCGCCGACGGTGAATGTCCGGAGCAGCGTCACGTCAATTCCTCCTGGCACGAGTCGGCCCGTGGCTCGGTCGGCATGGTGGATCGCTTCCGGCGGCGGCCGCGACGATAGCGCCGAGCCTCGATGACCATGAGATCCTGGAGGGTGCGGGCCCCCTCCTCCCGCGCGAGCGAGAGCAGCCGGCAAAGCAGCTCCGCCGTCACCAGGGCATCGCCGCCCGCGCGGTGCCGAGCCTCGTTGCGGAATCCAAAGAAGCGGCAGAGGTTGTCCAGGCCGCAGGAGCGCACCCCTTTCACCAGACGGCGCGCCAGCCGAACGGTACAGAACCGGGTGCCGTCCAGCGTGAGGTCGCGGGAGCGACGCAGCTCGGCGCTGACGAAGTTCCAGTCGAACCTGGCGTTGTGAGCCACGAACACCCGGCCGGCGAGCGCGGCGAGCAGGCGCTCGGCAACATCACAGAACCGCGGCGCATGATGCACCATTTCGTTGGTGATGTTGGTGATGGCGCAGACCGCACGAGGGATCGGCCGCTCCGGATTGACCAGCGTCTCGAACACGATCTCGCGACGCTCGCCGTGGACCACGGCCACCGCAATCTCCGTGATACGGTCACCAAAGCCCGACCGGATGCCGGTGGTTTCCACGTCCACCACGGCAAAGGCGCAGTCGTCCAGCAGCGGGGAGCCCTGCGCCTCGGGCACCAACCCCCAGCGGCCGTCCTCCAGCTGTCGCACCCTCGGATCGGCCCCCAGCAGGGCGATGGCGACCCGATCGCATATCGCCGCTGGGGCGCCGAGAAGACCGAGAACCTCGTGACACAGAGTCGCCGGCGCACGGGGACCCAGGCGCAACTGGGCCATCACCCGCTCGAGCAACGTGCTGTCGGGGTATGCCGATGTGCCGATCACAGGGCGGCCCGCCGGAGCGGGAGCGACATGCAGCGGGGGCCGCCTCCGCCCCGCGCCAGCTCGCTCCCCTCGATGGTGATCACCGTGCGGTGCTTCGCGTCGGTCCAGTCGTCGAACGCCAGAAAATTCACCGCAGGCACCACCCGAAAGCCGAATTTGGTGAGCTCGCAGAGGGTCGCGTCGTTCCGGCGGTAGCTCACCACCGTCCCGGGCCGAACCGCCACGAAGTTGCAAGCCGAGCTCCACTGCTCCCGCTCCTGGTCGATGCGCCGCTCGCCTCCGGCGAAGACCGGCTCCAGTGGCAGGTTCACCGCTTGCAGGGCGGCAAAGAAGTTGGGCATTTCATGCACGCCGTCGGTTCCCTTTCGCCGGTGGAGCACCGGCAGCCGCTCGGGGCCCACGAAAAATGGGGGATAGACCACGCACAGCTCGTGGTCGACCTGGGAGAAGATCATGTCCAGATGGATGGCGGCCGGCGCCTTCGGCATGACCACCACCAGCACGTCGGTGACCGATCCACGGTCGAAGACGGTCTCGCACAGCTGGTCCAGCGCCGCCGGAGAGGTCCGGCCACTGAAACCCACCACCAGGAGGTCCGGACGCAGGTAATGCACGTCCCCGCCCTCCAGGGTGTAGTTACTGCGCCGTTCTTCCGACCCGTCGTACAGCATGCCGGCGTTGCCCAGCTCGGGATGAAACCGGAACAGCGCGTTGATCAGCAGCTCCTCGGTCCAGCGTACCCCGTGCCGCATGGCCCCGACCACGACGTGCTCGCCGATGACCATGCCGATGTCACGGGGGAAGAAGAGGTTCGGCAACGGAGGAAAGGCAAAGCCCACCTCATTGAGTGCTCGCGAGAGGGGACCACTCTCCTCCTCGGTGCCCTCGATCAGCATGTTCACGATCTCCTCGGCCGGTAACCCGGTGAGCCGCTGCGCCAGGGCATCCGAGGGCACCACATCCATCGTCTTGGTAATGAGGTAATCGCGCGCCTCCGGCTGCTGCAGAATCTCGCCCAGGAGGTCGCGCACCTGCAGCACCCGCGCAAAGCGCTTGAGCACCGAGACGAACTGACGGTGCTCCCGCTGCGCGATCTCCAGATCGATGATGTCGTCGTAGAGGTAGTCGGCCCGATTACCGGGGGTCACCGCCTCGAGCTCGCGCCCCGGCGTGTGCACCAGCACGGATTGCAGCGCCCCGATCTCAGAGGTGACATGAACGGACATATAGAAAAGTAGGGAAGGACGGGAAGGACGGGAAGGAGAGGTGGCGTCCTTCCCGTCCTACCTATTTGCCAGCGCGTAGCTCAACGTCTCCAGCTCAAGTGCCAGATTCACCGTCTTTACCACCACGTCATCGGGCACGGTGAGCTGGACCGGAGCGAAGTTGAGGATGGCCTTTACCTGGAGCGCGACGAGCCGATCGGTCACCGCCTGAGCGACATCGCCGGGGATGACCAGCACCGCCATATCGAGCGGCTGGCGGCCGAGCTCCTTCTCCAGCGTGGCGATGTCCTGCACCGTCAGCCCGTTCCACTGGCTCCCGATCTTGCCGCCATCGCTGTCGAAGATGGCCACGATATCGAACCCGCGCTGCTTGAATCCGCGGTACTGCACCAGGGCGCTGCCGATCTTCCCTGCACCGATCATCCCCACCCGGTAGCGGCGCTTCAGCCCCAGAATTTCTCGCATCCGGTCGGCCAGCTCCGGCACCGGATAGCCCAGGCCCCGCTTGCCGAAGGAACCGAAGAACGAGAGATCCTTCCGCACCTGCGCTGAGGTGGTGCCGCCCCGCGAGGCCAGGGCACCGGAGCTGACGGTTTCGATGCCTTGGCCCTCGAACTCTTCGAGAAAACGGAGGTAGAGCGAGAGGCGGCGAACAGTGGACTCGGCGACTTTGCGCATTCACCCTGATTTATGTGAAATGTTTCACAAAGCTACCGCACGCTCCACCCCCCGTCAACGAGCGTCCCATGCAGCTGCACGAACTCCTTGGGGCTCAGCACCTCGGGTCGTACCGTCTCGGGAATGCCGGCGGCCGCCAGCAGCTCCCCCGCCCGTGCGGCGTCCCAGCCGGAGAATTCCCGGAGCCCGCGCAGCATCTGCTTCCGGCGGAAACCGAAGAGACCTACTACCAGAACCCGGAAGCTCTCGCGCTGGTCATCGGAAATGAGCGGCAGGCCCAAGGGCGTGAGCCGAAGGACGGCGGAATCGACCTTCGGCCTCGGCTTGAACGCTCCCGCGGAGACGGTGAACAGCCGCTCGGCACGAGCCACGGCCTGCACCCCGATGGTGAGCGCCCCGTACGCGGAGGTTCCGGGGGCGGCGGTCACCCGGTCGGCGACCTCCTTCTGTACCAGAAACACGATGCGGCGGGGACGCGGTGGCAACAGCGCCTTGTCTATCAGTGGAGAGGTGATGTTGTAGGGGATGTTACCGGTGACCAGGAGTCCGGCCTGGCCTGACTGCGGGAGGGTGTGCCAGTCGAGCTCGAGTGCATCGCCCTCGATCAGATCGAGGCCGGGGAACCGTGATTTCAGTGCCGGGATCAGCTCTCGATCCTTCTCGATGGCAATCACCCGGCCGGCGCGCTCCAGGAGCGGGGCAGTCAGCCCTCCCATGCCGGGGCCCACCTCCAGCACTACGTCCTCCGGCCCTGCCCCGAGCGCATCGGCGATTCGCGCCAGCAGCCTGGGATCGGTGAGAAAATGCTGTCCCAGGCGGCGCTTCGCGTGCGCCACGCCTAGATCCGGAGAACCAGGAGCGTGCGGTCGTCGGTGGGACGAGAGCCGAAGGCTTCAGCGTCCTTCAACACCGCGCTGACAATGGTCTCGGGAGACTGCCGCCGAAGCTTGCCGACACAGTCCAGCAGGCGCTGTTCTCCGAACGGCTCGCCCGAGTCATTGCGCGCGTCCACCAGCCCGTCGGTCCAGAGGACCAGGAGATCGTCACCGAATGACCAGGGTACCTGGCGTCGCTGAATGCTTCCGGCCGTAGCGAGGCCGAGCGGCGGTGCGGTGGCTTCGAGCCGCTCGGGGGGGCCTGCCTCCGGGACCCGGAAGGCATGCGGGTGGCCGGCGCTGGCGTAGACCAGCTCACGGGCAGCTGGATCGAGCATGCCGTAAAACACACTGAAGTGCATCTCGGTCCTGGCCAGCTCGCTGGACAGGCTATCGAGCAGCGCGGTGAGCGTTTCGTCCGGGGTCGTCGAGGTGGCCGCGTGGATGCCGGCCGCCGACATCACCAGCGCCATGACCAGCGCCGCCGAGAACCCGTGCGAGGCCACGTCGCCCAGCATCACTCCCACTTTTCCCCGGCCCAGGCGGCTGAAGGTATAGAAGTCGCCACCAACCGAATCGGCCGGCAGGCATCGGGCGGCCACCTCGGCGTCGCCCTGGAGCACCGCCGGCGATGGCAGGAGCTTGAGCTGGAGATCGTGGGCCAGCTCCAGCTCTCGCTGGAGCCGCTGTTGCTGGGCATCCCGCTCGACGAGCCGGGCATTCTCTACCGCGGCCCCGATCTGGTTGGCCACAGCCCCAACCAGCTTTCGGTCGTCGGGGGAGAAGCGGTCACCCCCGATTCGGTCGGTGAGATTCATGACCCCGACACAGCGAATGGCGGTGCCGGGAGTGGCATAGGTGATCGGTACGCTGAGAAAGGAGTTGCCCCGGTAACCGCGGGCTCCGCCGCATTCGGATGGAAGCGAGTCCGGGTCCTCCGGATCGAAGGTCACGGTGCGCTGCTCCCGGTACACCCGCGCCGCGATCGAGCAGTCGTCGTCCACCGAGACCGGGCTCAACCCGTCCGGCGTGAAGCCCCGCGCAGCGACGGTTCGGAGGGAGCCGCTGGCTTCGTCGAACACCATGATCGAGGCACGGCGCGCCCCAACGACGGAGCTGACCTCCCGCACGATGATCTGGGCCGCCTCTTCCAGCCGCACCGTGCGGCCCAGGATCTCGCTGATGGCATACAGCAGCTCGATTTCCTCGTAGCGGCCGGCCAGCTCCTCGACCACGTGAGCGCGCTGACGCTCCGACTCCAGCAATGCGGAAACCAGCGAGAGCACCCTGGGGGCGGCCGCCCGCAGATCCTGCTGGTCCTGTCCCGCCACTTCCAGCCACATTCCGCCCGCACCAATCACCGGCTCGAGCCAGGCCACGCCTCCGGGTGTGGGCGATAGCCCCGGCCGCGTCGGCCGCGCGAGCGACCACCCCGGGTCTTCCCCGGCGGCAAGGTGGAGCGCAGGGCCGTCCGAGCGCCACAGGCGCACCCGTCCCTGGACGAGAGCTCCGAGGCCGTCGAGCAGGTGGTCGAGCCGCCCTACGAGCGGCGCAGTATCATGCAGATGGAGTTCCCTTGCTCGTTGAATTGGACCACGTCCACGAGCTTGCGGATGAGATAGAGGCCACGTCCTCCGGCCTCGTCGAGCTGGTCCGGCCTGAGCGGCTCGGGTACGGTGCCCGGATCGAAACCGGGACCTTCATCGGTGACCGAAACCCGGATCGCCTCGGGGACCAGCTCGGCTCGGATCTCGACCCACTTCGTATGATCCTCGGCGTTGCCGCGCATGATCGCGTTGCTGAGCGCCTCGGACAACACCACCCGAAGCCGGAACCGGATCGTCCTGGTGGCGTCGTGACCAGCCAGGCAATGGCGGGTGACGAGCTCCACCGCCTCCTCGATGCAGTTCACATCGCTGGGGAGTCGCAGGGTGACCAGGGTCGCCGAGCCACGCGCCTCCGACGAGGTGCGCCGGACGCAGAGGCGGAGCGGCGAGGTCATGGGACTCGGCTAGAAGCTGGTGAGGGCCTGCTCAGGCGTCTCGGTGATGGCGAAGAGGGTGTCGAGCTTGGTCAGCTCGAACAGGGAGCGGAGGTCGTCGTTGAGCCCGGAGAGCCGGAGCTCGCCGCCCACCTCACGAATCCGTTTGGAGATCGAGACCAGGGCTCCGAGGCCCGAGGAATCGATGTACCCGGTCCGGGAAAAGTCGACCAGCATACGGCGCTCACCCCGGTCCAGTGCCGCTTGCACCAGATCCTTGAGCTCGTGTCGATTACCGACAATGAGCTGTCCGTCCACTTGCACCACCACCACCCCGCTGGAGCCTTTGGTCTGGCTGAAGCCCATGGATCACTCCCTCAACTGGTTCCTTTGGATTGCAGTGCGACCATCGCCGCTACCTCGACAATATCATCGGAGGTGGCTCCCCGCGACAGGTCGGCCATGGGCGAGGCCAGTCCCTGAAGAATGGGACCGATCGCCACTGCTCCGGCGAGGCGTTGAACCAGCTTGTAGGCGATGTTGCCGGAATCGAGGTCGGGGAATACCAGGACATTGGCACGGCCGGCCACGGGAGAGCCGGGCGCCTTCCGCGCTCCCACTTCGGGGCTGAGGGCAGCATCGGCCTGAATCTCTCCGTCCGAGGCGATGTTGGGTGCAAGCTGCTGAAAGCGGGCGGCCGCCTCCTGTACCCGGGCGACGTGCGGACCGCCGGCGCTTCCCCTGGTGCTGTACGAGAGGAACGCCACCCGGGGCGAATCGCCGACGAGCTTCGAACGGTCCCGCGCCGCCGCCAGACCAATCTCAGCCAGCTGGCCGGGCGTTGGCTCAGGGACTACCGCGCAGTCGGTGAAGGTGAGGACGGTGTCATCGGGCAGAACCATATAGAAGGAAGAGCTCACCAGGCTGACCCCGGGCGCGGTGCCCAGTGCCCAGAGCGCGGCCCGTACCACATCCCCGGTGGGACAGGCGGCGCCTGCCACGCAGCCCTCGGCCTCGCCCATGGCCACCAGCGCGGCCCCGAAGTGCAGCGGGTCGGCGGCGAGGTCGAGCGCGTGGACCCCGTCCCGCACCCGCTCGGGGCGGCGCTCCCTCAGGAACTGAGCGATCCGGCCCAGCCGAGGGTCGGCCGCCGGATCGATCCCCTGGCCGCCAAGCACGATGGGATCGAGCACCCGCTCAGCGCGCAGCCGTTCGGCCGCTGCATGGATCCGGGGGTCCGCTCCCTCACAGAGTACAATCCGGGCACGCTTGCCGGCGGCGCGCTCCAGCAACCGGTCGCGAAAGCTCACGACTGGAACCGCCGGGCGAGCGCGGTAGCCACGACCGGGTGCACCATCGGACGCACATCCCCGCCGAATCTCGCCACCTCGCGCACCAGACTCGAGCTCAGGTAGGTCAGGTCCACCGCGGGCACGAGAAAGACGGTCTCGAGCGATGGGTGCAGCTGGCGATTCATGAGCGCCATCTGGAACTCGTACTCGAAGTCGCTCACCGCGCGCAGCCCGCGCACGATGACGGTGGCCCCGACCTTCTTGGCGAATTCCGCCAGGAGACCATCGAACGATTGGAAGGAGACGCGAGGATCCTCGCCCGCGGCGGCCCGAAGCAGCTCCAGCCGCTCCTCGACCGTGAAGAGCGGCTGTTTACCGACGTTCATGGCCACCGCGACGATCAGGCGGTCAGCCAGAGTCAGGCTCCGCCGGATCAGGTCCTCGTGGCCCCGGGTCAGCGGATCGAACGAGCCGGGATAGACGGCGATACGGGTCATGGCGCGTGGCAGAAGGTGATGGCGGTGTCGCCGTAACGGCGGGTGTCACCCTCGAGCTCGAGGGTGCTGCTGTGCTCGACCGAAAGAATGCGCCCGAACGGGGTGCGGCGGAAGAGCGCCACCAGTTTGGAGGCGTGGTCCACGGTATATGGTGGATCAGCCAGCACCAGATCGAACGCGCTTGCCGGCAGCCGCTCGGTGAAGCGTATGGCGTCTCCCCGGTGCACGGTCGTCGCTTCTTCCGCGCCGAGAGCGGCTATGTTCTCCTTGAGCGACTTGAGTGACGGCGGATTCAGCTCCACGAAGGTCACCGACTTGGCACCCCTCGACAGCGCCTCCAGCCCCAAGGCCCCGCTGCCGGCAAAGAGGTCGAGCACCCGCGCGCCGGCCAGCTCGCTACCCAGGATGCTCATCCACGCTTCCCGCACCCGGTCGGCGGTGGGACGGACCCGCGCATCCTTGGGCATTACCAGCCGGCGACCGCCGAACCGACCCGCAACAATTCTCACTGGCTGTCACCCTGACCCTTATGGTCTTGGCCCACTCGGTCGCGGAGCAAGTCCTGAGCGCAACCGAAGGGCTCCCTCAGGGTGACAACGGGTTGTGGGGGGAAAGCGCACACAAACGCGCCTGGAGCGTAACCATGCCGTTCCACTCGTTGCACTCGATCTTGAACGCCGCGTCCACCAGGTCGTCTCCCAGCCAGGAGGCCCGGTCCGACCACTGGAATCCGATGACCGACACCCGGGACTGGCCGTCTTCGAGCACGCCCTTGAGATGGCCGTTCCCCACCACGCTGCGATTGGTAAAGCGCACGCCCCGGACACCGAACACGGGGCTCGCGTTCCCCTGGCCACAGGGCTCGAGATAGCGGCACAGGCGCTCGAGCTCATGGGTGACTTCATGCAGGCCGATCTCCAGGTCCACGCGCTGCTCGGGGCCAAGATCCTCCGGGGCAAGCGCCTGCCGAGCGACATCGCCGAAGCGCTCGCGAAAGGCATCCAGCTGGCTACGATGAATGGTGAGGCCGGCGGCCATCTTGTGTCCCCCGAAGCGCTCGAGCAAGTCTCCGCAGGACAACAGGGCGGCATGGAGATCGAAGCGGGAAGTACTGCGCCCCGAGCCCTTGCCGATGTCGCCGTCGAAGGCAATCAGGAACGTGGGACGACCGTACCGCTCCACCACGCGGGACGCTACGATGCCAACCACGCCGGGGTGCCACCCGTCTCCCACCAGCACCAGGCCGGCATCGCGCTCGGGGTCGGCGGTGCGCTCGACCTGCTCTAACGCCTCCTCCAGCATGCGCTGGTCCAACCCCTGGCGCTCGACATTGAGCCCCTCGAGCCGTTGGGCCAGGGCCGCGGCCTCGACGGGATCGTCACTCAGCAGCAGGCGAAGTCCATCGGTGGCGTCCGCCACCCGCCCCGCGGCATTGAGCCGGGGTCCGAGCACGAAGCCCAGATGACGGGCGACGATATCCTTGCCGGTGAGTCCGGTGGCCTCGACCAGAGCCCGAATGCCGACCCAGCGGCTGTCAGCCAGGAGCTTGAGGCCGTGCCGGACCAGAATCCGGTTTTCCCCCTGTAGCGGCACCACGTCCGCCACCGTGGCGAGCGCCACCAGGTCCAACAGATGAAATGGAAGGTTGGCCGGCAGTTGAAGCGCGGGCACCAGGGCCTGTACCAGCTTGAAGGCGATTCCGGTTCCGCACAGGTTGTTGGCGCCCGACCGGTCGTCGGCCCGCTGCGGGTCTACCACCGCCTGCGCCGGCGGCAGCTCGGCGCCGGGAAGGTGGTGATCGGTGACCACTACACCGATGCCGGCCTCGCGCGCGGCGCGCACGGTGTCAACCGCCGTGATACCGCAGTCGCAGGTGATGATGAGGGAGGCCTTGGCCGCCTTGGCGGCCTCCAGTCCGGCGGGCCCGAAGTCGTAGCCGTCGCGAAGCCGGTGGGGGAGGAAGGGCTGCACATCGGCACCGGCCAGACGCAGGGCGCGGGTGAGCAGCGTCGAGGAGCACTGGCCGTCGACGTCGTAGTCGCCGTGGACCAGGATACGGCCGCCATCCCGCACGGTGCCGGCGATGATGTCCACCGCCTCAGCCATCCCGGCCAGGGCGTGGGGATCGGACAGCTCATCCAGTGAAGGACGAAGAAAGCGGCGCGCCGCGGCCTCGGACCCGTGGCCGCGTTGCACTAGAAGGGCAGCCAGGGCAGTCGGAATCCGAAGCGCGGCGGCCAGCGCCGCCACCTGCGCCGGATCGGGCCCCGGCATCACGGCCCAGCGCAGCATTGGCGCGGGAAAGACGCTCACCATGGCAGTGTACCCCTTCGGCCGCGCGTCAAGCGGACCCGGCCGTCTCGCTGGGGTACAGAATCGCGCCACATGCCTCGCAAGCGTCAATCACGAGCCCGGCCCGGATCTGGCCTCTGCGGTTCATGGGCACCGCCGTATGGCAACTGCCGCAGGTGCCACCGACCAGAGGAACGACCACATCGCTCGAGCGGGTGCGTCGAAGCCGGTCGTACCGGGTGCGGATGGTTTTCTCCAGCACGGCCGCAGTGGCCTCGCGCTCGCGCATGGCGGCATCGCGCGCCGCCTCCAGCACCGCGCGGCGCGCCGCCACCTGGGCTCGCTCGGGTGCCTGTGCCGCCTCGACCGCCTCCAGACTCCGCTCCGCGTCCTTGACCTTCACCTCCAGCTGCACGACCATCTCCGCGCTGCGAACCCAGTCGTTCTCCTCTTTGGCCATGACCGACTGAGCCAGGTCCAGCTCGGTCATCAGGGTGGTGGCCTCCTTGGGATTCCGCACCTGCTCCAGCCTCAGCCGGCGCCGGTCCTGCAGAATCCGGTAGCTCTCGATCTTGGTCTCCAGCTCGTCCCGGCGGCGCTGACCGTCGGCCGCCGCTTGCCTCGCCTTGGCTAGTAGGTCCTGGGCCCGCCGGCGAGCTTCGTCCAGACCGGCGGTCTCTCCCAGCAACTCTGTCAGCCGCTGCTCGCGGGCGGCCACCTCCGTATCCTTGGCCTGGAGATCGATCAGCTTCACTAAATCAGGGTGCATTCAGACTCCTCGAGGACGCTTGGCGATGCGGCTTTCTCGCCGCGCCGCTTTCTGATATTCATACCACGCATCGGCTGCGGGAAAACGCTTCCTGAGATCGGCGCGCATCCGTTGCTTCTCGCCCGGCTCGGTGAGCGCATCCATCTGACGATACTGGGATCGGGCTCTGAGAATCTGGGCCGCCTTGTCGTAGAGGGTGGCGACTTCCTCGCTGCTGAGATCGTCGGCAGCCTCCTTCAAGTAGGACCACGCGGGCGCCGCATCCTCCGAAAGGGACTCCGGCAGCTGGGCGGTGGCGCCATCGCTGGTGAGCAGCACCGCGAAGATCTCCCGCAGCCTGGGTTTCTCCAGCAGCTCCGGAGCAACGTCTTCCCGGGCTCTGGCAATGAGCTCCGGCGCGGCAAGCATCGCGACGAGTAGTTGGGTTTCCGGATTACGGCGTGCACCGGCCCGTGACCCACTCCTGCCTGAGGCCGGCGGCCGGTCCGGTGTCGCCACACCCTCACTGCCCCGCTGTCCCGCTGCCCCGCCGGCCTGCAGCTCCCGCTCCAGTACGTCCTTGCTGACCCCGGCGCGTTCCGCGGCGAGCGAAAGATACAACTCACGGGTGATGGGATCGGTCGCGGCACGAATGGTCGGCAGCAGGCGGTCGAGCGCCGCGCGACGATGCTCGACTCCCTCGAAGTACCCCTTCCGCTCCAGCATCTGGATCTTGCGCTCGAGGAGATCGATCGCGTCGCGCAACACCGCTTCGAGCCCGGCTGCGCCTCCCTTGCGAACCAGGGTGTCCGGATCCTCCCCCGGTGGCAGCGTGGCGACCCGTACGCGGATTCCATGACGCAGGAGCTCGTCACCCGCCCGAAAGGTGGCCTTCAGCCCGGCGAGATCGCTGTCGTAGAGAATGGTGGCGGCGGGAGCGAAACGCTTGAGCAGAAGAGCCTGTTCCGGTGTGAGCGCGGTGCCCAGTGGGGCCACGACGTGCTCGATTCCCGCAAGCGAGAGCCGGATCACGTCGAAGTAGCCCTCGACCAGGAGCACCGACTCTTCCTTCCGAATGGCGCCCTTGGCCTGGTGCAGGTTGTAGAGCTGCTTCCCCTTGTGAAAGATGTCGGTCTCGGGCGAGTTGA
>JBDTTD010000055.1:0-12653 GCA_039930805.1 Gemmatimonadales bacterium
CCGACTGTTCCTGGGCCGAATGACCGTTTGCCAGCTGGAAGAGCCGGGCCAGATGATTGGCGAACTGCTGCGCCCTGGCCGGATCGGAGTCGACATACTTGACGTCGATCACGTCGGTCCCGGGTCGGGGCACCACCTTCAGCCGCTCGAGCGCGTTATCGATGGCGACGTCGCGCGGCTGAACCACCACGATGGTGTAGCCTACCGGCGGAGGCTCCGGCACGGTTACGCCGATGGATCCCAGGCGCAGGCGTTCTCCAAACCCGGCGTCCGTCTCGCCCCCGCGGGAGCGGGCGAGTACGCTGTATTTCGTGAACTGGAACAGGATGGTATCCACCGGAGCGCCGGGCGCCACGGTTACCTGCTGAAACCCGCCAGCCGGAAAACGCCGGCCTATGACTGGGGAGCCAAGCGTGTAAAGAGGAGCGGGCTCGAACCGGAGACCAAGGGAGTCGACCACGGCGCCCACGAGAGTGCGACTGGAGAGGACCTGTACCGCGGACAGCAGGGGGTCCGCCTGGCGGTCCTGCGGCTGGGGGGCGTCCTCTACCTCGCTTGTCAGCGTGCGGCGCTCACCGGCAATCCGGATCACAGACCGAGCCCCGTACTTCGAGGGGCTCCCCACGACCATGAGAGCCGTGACGCTCAGGGTCAATCCTGCCACGATGAGGAACAGGGCAAGGTTCTCGCGGACCGCGCGGATCAGATGCAGGGGGGTAATACCCTCGCCCTGAAGGGCCGGGTCCGGTACCGCCGAAGGTCGGGAGCCTGGCATGGCTTCCATAGCGGCGAAGTCTTGGGCGCGGGATCCGGTGCGACGGTCACGCATCGTATGGCCTCTGAGTCATGGATGTCGGCTGGATCCCACAACAGTGGACTGCAAATCTCTGCACTCTCGGATGCTCCTACGGCACGTGGTATGTTGTTTCCCAGAGGCGATCATCGTATCCAGCGGCGCCGGTCCCGTGGGAGGCTGAAGCAAGAATGGCCCTCAGACAGTGGGCGACTCTCATTGCATCGCTTATGCCGTTGGCTTGCTCCAATCCGGCATCAGGGACGGCGTTGCCCACATCGCCTTCCCAGCGCTATTACGTGGCTCCCGGGGGGTCGGATAACAATCCCGGTAGCGCCGAGTCTCCCTTCAGAACCCTCCAGAAGGCAGCCGATGTGGCAGGCGCGGGCGACACGGTTGTGGTGCAGCCCGGCATCTACACCGGCGGCGCCCGCATGGTGTCGCTCAGCCGAAGCGGCACCCCAGGCCGGCCGATCACGTTCGTGTCCGAGCGCCGATGGGGCGCCGTGCTGGACGGCCGGGATCAGAGTCTTGTGGCGTGGTTTTTCGATGCAGGCGTGAGTCACATCAGGGTCGAGGGGTTCGAGATCCGGGATCTTCGAGAGCACGGGTTCGATTTCTATGGCGGGGCCGTGCACGACATCACGATCCTTCGTAACCACGTGCATCACGTCGGGCGTAACTGCACCGACACGAGAAATGGCAGAACCGGCGCCTCTCTCGGAGCCGGAGCCCGCCGGGTGGTCTTCGACGGAAATGTCTGGCACCACATCGGCCGGTTCGCCCCGGGGGAACAGGGCTGTTCCCCGCTAACCGAGTACTACAAGAACCACGACCATGGCATCTATGTGGCGGATGCCGATGGGGTCACGATCAAGAACAACGTCTTCTATGGATTCGGGCGCGGCTGGCCGGTCCAGCGGTATTCGTCAGGCGACGCCGTCACGCACGGGCTCACCATCGTGAACAACACCTTCGTAGGACAGAACCCGTATCGTGAGGGTCAGATCATTCTGGCCAGCCCCACCGAGGGACTCAGGATCGAGAACAACATTTTTCAAGGCCCCAACACCGCTGCGCTCTATTTCGAGAACCTGCGATTTCCCGGCGCCTCGGTACGTCGCAATATGGTCGCCGCTGGCGTCATGAAAGTGGGGAGTCCTTGGGGGGTAACCTTCTCCGGGAACTGGGAGCGGACCGATCCCAGGCTGATGGAGCTCCCCGATTTCAGGCTCCGGTACGATAGCCCGGCAATCGATGTCGGGCTCCCTCTGGCGGAGGTCCCGATGGACGCGGATGGGGTGACGCGTCCGCGGGGGGCGGGGTATGATCTCGGCGCCTATGAGCGCTAGCTCACATCGAACGCACGCATCCACATTTCGAGCGCCAGGACCCGAAAGAGGCTGCCATACGCTTCGGGGTTGGCCGCTGCGGACGCTGGAGACCGGTACCATTGGCGCAGCGGCTCGGGATCCACGAACCGCTCGCACCGGAGGCTGCCTTCGATGAGCTCGGTTACGTTAGGCCGCAACTCTCCATCCAGCCACCGGCTGTCGGGCGCGGCAAATCCCAGCTTGGTCCGCCGAACCCGGACCGCCTCCGGCATGAGGCCTCGGGTGGCCTCACGAACCGCGAATTTGCTGACCCCACCCTGGATCTTCAGATGGTCCGGCAGGGATAGACCGTACTCCACCAGCTTGTGGTCGAGCAGCGGCACCCTGGCCTCGATGGAAAAGGCCATTGACGAGCGGTCTTCCATTCTCAGCAGCAGCGGGAGCGTGTCTACCAGGATGTCTTCCACCTGCACCGCCTGCAGGGTAGTCCAGCCATCCGGCCGCGAGCCACTGGTTGCGTGCTTCCACCACCGGGTGGCCGGCGTGCTCTCGTGGTCGATAGCGCTGTCCCAGTCCGCCCGGAGCACCCGTTGGAGCAGCGAGTCCACTCCAAGCAGGGAACGCACCCTGTTCGGCAGGTAGCGATATCCTTTCCTGACGTCGAGCAGATAGAGGTCTCGCTGCAATACGCTGGCCCATGCCTCCCGGGCCATCGTTCCCACCCGGCCGGCCCGCGCCAGCGAAGCGAGATAGGCATAGCGGAACTTGGCGTAGCCGCCGAATACCTCATCGCCTCCCTGCCCGTCGAGCAATACCTTGACCCCCGCTTCCCTCGCGGCCCGCATGACCCGCCATTGGGCGTAAAAGCTCAGGCCGGAGAACGGCATGTCCTGATGCCACGCCATCTGGCCGAATGAATCCCAGAAATCCGAGGCCGACGGGAAGACAAGATGAGGCGTGGCCCCGACCGCATTGGCCACATCGAGCGCGTATTCTCGTTCGTCCAGCTCCGCGTACTCATAACAGGATGTAAAGGTATTGAACTGGTCGCCCAGTGCGGACGCAGCCGACGGCTGCTCCCGCCAGATCTTTCCGATCAGGCCCACCACGGCGGACGAGTCCAGTCCTCCACTGAGACAGCTGCCCGCGCGCACGTCGCTGATCAGGTGGGCACGGGTCGTATCCACCAGCATGTCACGCAGCGTGGCCACCTTGGTGTTGTCGTCCACTCCGGCCCCCAGGGGCTCTGCAGTGGGCTTCCAGTAACACCAGCGGGTGACCTGGCGGCTGTTCACGTCGATCGTCAACGCATGCGCGGCCGGCAGTGCG
Organism: Gemmatimonadales bacterium; assembly: GCA_039930805.1. Lineage (GTDB taxonomy): Bacteria > Gemmatimonadota > Gemmatimonadetes > Gemmatimonadales > GWC2-71-9 > CAVVWJ01. Next base: position 3,457 of record JBDTTD010000055.1, read on the forward strand.
AGCACGTCCCTGAAGATGGTGCGCTCGCGGAAGTCGCAGTTGCCGTGCATGAGGAATCCCAGCACAGCCTCGTCGTCCGCCGCAGCCTTCAATCCAGGGAAGGGAAGCAGGCCCTTGATCTCCGAAGCGAAGATGAAGTGGTCCTTGGGCGTGGCATAGTAGAACGGCTTGATGCCGAGCCGGTCCCTGGCACAGAACAGACGGCCGCGCCCACCGTCCCAGATCCCGAAGGCGAACATCCCATCCAGACGCTGGAGGCACTCCTCACCCCATTCGAGGTAGCTCTGCAGCAGAACCTCGGTGTCGGTGCGGGTGTTGAAGTAGCGGCCGCGGCTTTCGAGCTCCGAGCGAAGCTCCTGGTGGTTGTAGATCTCACCGTTGAACACGATCCAGGCTCCGCTCACCCCCGCCGACATCGGCTGCAGCCCACGGTCGGAGAGATCCAGGATTGCAAGCCGTCGGTGACCGAGCGCAACGCTAGCGGGTGGAGTGGACCGCTCCTGGCTGGTGTGCCGGAGGAAGGCGGAACAGTAGCCGTTGGACTCAGGCCAGCTGACGATGAAGCCTTCGCCATCCGGTCCCCGGTGGGCCTGGACATCGTTCATCCGCTGCAGGACGCGGAGGTCCACGGGACGCCCGTTGAGAGCCACTATGCCTGTAATCCCGCACATCCGGCTGTTCCCTCCGCTCAGTAGGTTGCGACGAAGTCGGGCCGCTCGGCCGCGGACTTCGAACGAGGGAGGACCGATCGATAAATGTCGATCAAGCGCTCGGTAAGGAAACGCTCGTCCAGATCCTGAACCGCCGCACGGCCTTCGCTTCGTACCCCACGCCGGAGCACGCGCTCGAGCGCCGCCGCAATGGTCTCGGCCCGGTCGTCAAGGCAGAGTTCACAGCCCGCCACACCCTCGAGGCGGAGGGGAACGTCTCCCACGGCCACTGAGACCACCGGCAGGTTACAGGCCAGAGCTTCCTTGACGGCGTTGGGGGAGCCCTCCTGCATCGATGTAAACACCATGGCATCGCAGGCGTTGAGCAGGGCGACAATCTCGTGGTGCGGCTTTCCCCAGCCCACCAGCAGCTGAGTGGGCATCGAGCGACTTACGATTGCAACCGCTTCCTGCGCCAGGGAGTGGCGCTTCCGGGCCAGATCGGGATTGCCCACGAATGCCACCAGCCGGCCCTCGAGTGGCAGCCCCAACCTGGTACGGGCCTGCTCCTGAGGCTCTGGGCGGAACAGATCGAGATCCAGACCCGACGGGAGTACCTGGGCATCCACCGACGCGGGCAGATGCTGCTTCATGTGGGCGGAGACAACGATGGCGGCGTCGGCCTGGCGTGCCACGGTTCTGGAAACCATCCGCAGCAGCCACCCCGCCGGGATAAAGCGACCCTTTTCCCCAATGATCCCTTCGAGGTCGTCACCGCGAAACGTCACCACCAGGGGTACGCGCTTGGGCAACGCAGTCAGCCCGCTCTGCCCGAACTGCGCATGCACCAGGTCGTAGGAGCCGTGCCGGAGGCGGCGGTGCACCTCCCGCCAGGCCGCCGCATAGTTCCCCAACCTCCGCGACCCGCGGAACGGAAAGAGGTCCACCTCGACTCCCGCACGCCGAAGGAACTCGGCCTGGCGGGCGACGAACACCGCCGGTCCGCCCCAGTCGTTCCATAGCCAGTCGCTGGTGACCATCAAGACCTTGATGTTACCGGCCACAGTGCCATTCCGCGTGGTAAGCCAACTGCTTTCTCATCGTGAAACGCCGATCTCGCGCGCTTTCGGAATGTCGCGGGCAATCAGGTGGTCGTAGATCCCGCGGAGGAATCCGAAGCCGTAGCTGAAGTGGAGGGTGGGGAACACAGCCGCCAGCGCCAATCCGCAGCGGAGATCGGAGCGGTTAGCGGCTGCGGAGCAGCCGAGCACAAAACCCACATAAATGGTTGCAATGAAAGCAAAGGCCAGACCGGCGCCCGGGAGCCACGCGCTGAGCGAAGCCGAGCTGGCAAGAGCGGCGATGAGCATCGATGGCACCAGCTGCCGCACGGTCATGACCCGGCCGAGTTTGCGAGCCACCAGGGGTTTGAAGTACCCATACTGGTAGTACATGCTGGCGACCTGACCGAGCGAGCGTCGGGCAAAGTACCGGCAGGTCACCTCCGGCAACAACAACACCCGTCCCCCGCGCGCTATCAGCCTGAAGTTGAGCTCGTCGTCCTGATTTCTGACCAGCTCCTCATCGAACAGACCAATGCGGTCGAAGGTCTCTCGCCGATAACAGCCGAAGGGAACGGTATCCACTTCCCGGCGGTGCAGAGTCCCGGTGCGAAAATGGGAGTTGCCCACCCCGAACGGATGGGACAATCCCAGCGCTATGGCCCGGGCAGTGGGCGTGTCATCGGCGGGAACCGTCTCCAGCACGCCACCGACATTGTCCGCGCCGGTCTCCTCCAGGGCCTCGACCAGCCGGCGGACGTAGTCCGGTGGATAGAGCACATGGGCGTCCATGCGGACGACCACGGTACCGGAGGCAGAGCGGATCGCCAGGTTCAGCGCGGCCGGCGTGCTCAGCTGGTGGTTGTCGAGCACTGTGATGCAGGAATGTTCGGCCGCGTAGGTGCGGAGGATCTCCCGGGTACCGTCGTCGCTCAGGCCGTCGGCCACGAGAATCTCGAGCCGGTCCAGGGGATAATCACTCGCCATAATCGAACCCAGGCAGCCGGCGATATACCGCGCCTCGTTACGGCATGGTATGGCGATCGTGACGAATGGCCGGGCGCTGGCGGGGACGGTTACCATGTCAGCCCCTGGTCCCGCATCCACAATTCCAGGGCCACGAGCATGAGTACCCGCAGGTAGAGTCCCTCACGGCTGACAGCGCCTCCGGCCGACCGGTGCATGGCGCTCCTGAACTGACGGAGCCACTCGGTGACCAGCCGGCGGTCCAGGAAAGCAGCAGTACGGGCGTCGGCCGCTCCGAGCAGGTCGCTCAGCGCGTCGTGGAAATCGGCGTGCACCATAATGTCGAGAGGGATACTGAACCCGTGCTTCGGGTGGCTTGCCACCTCGGGCGGCAGCCACTGGCGGGCGACGTCTCTCAGCACAAGCTTCCCGATCCGTCCGTCGGTTTTCAGGCGATGCGGGAGTGAGAGGGCCAGACCCACGAGCTCCTCGTCGAGCATTGGTACCCTGACCTCGATGCCGGCCCGCATGCTCATCATGTCCACCTTCCGCAGCATGTCCGACGGCAGACTCACCCCGAAGTGCCTGCCGGTAAGCTGCCCCGACAAGTCTTCCAGCTCCGCTACTCCGCCGTCGCCTGCTCCGAAATGCCGGTAGCCGCTGCGCAACCCCTGGCGAGCTCCGGGCCTTACCAGCTGCTCCTTCTCCTGCTCGCTCAGATAGCTGCACAATCCGGCCAGCAGCGCCGAGCTATCGGTGCGCCCCGCCTGGGCAAGTCGTACGGCTTTGACGGCCTGGCGCCCACGATCCTGGGTCCAGCCCGCGAGCGGCGCAGCGATGCTCCCTGCGGTGGCCAGCATCCAGGGAGGGGTGGAGGCAAGCCGATTCAGGCGCTCGGCCCGCCAGAACTCAGGGTAGCCACCGAACGCCTCGTCTCCTCCGTCACCGGTGAGAGTGCAGATGATTCCATGCTCGCGTACTGCGCGAGCGACTCGATAGGTAGGGACCAGGCTTGGATCGGCAAAGGGCTGGTCGAAGTGCCGGAGCAAGGCGAAAACCGAGTCCGCGGTTATGTCGCGCGGGTCGATGTGAACGGTTTCGTGATGGGTGCCGTAGCGTTGGGCGGTAGCCACGGCCATTGCCGTTTCGTCGTGGGACTGGTCGGGGAAGCCCACGTTGAATGTGGTGATCGGGCGCTCGCTGGATCTGGCGTAGGCAGCCACCACGAGTGAAGAGTCGATCCCACCGCTGAGCAGCGCCGCCACCGGGACGTCCGCGACCGACTGCCGAGCCACGCCGCTCAACAGGAGCTCCGCCGCGCTCTCCGCCAGGCGAGCGCGAGCCGCGGCCGGCTCTGGTCGAGGGGTTACCGTCGCGTAGATGGCAGCGTGGGCGCCCCTTTCGCTGAGCATGAGGGTCGTGCCTTTGGGCAGCGCAGCGATGTTGGCAAAGCCGGTGGCCGGCTCCGGGACGTAACTCAGCCCGAGGAAGTCATAGCAGGCCTGCCGGTCCAGCTCGGGACGAAAGCCCTCGAGAGCGAGGATCGCCTTCATCTCGCTGGCGAAGACCCATTGGCCCCGGTGCACTGCGTAGAACAGGGGCTTGACACCGAACCGGTCGCGGGCCAGGAGGACCCGGTTACGGGACCGGTCGAGGATCGCAAAGGCGAACATGCCGCGCAGGCGCGTGGCCATGGCCGCGCCGTGCTCCTCGTAGAGATGCACCAAAACCTCGGTGTCCGAGCTGCCGCGAAACTGGTGTCCCCGGCTTCTCAGCTCTGCCCGAAGCTCTCCGTGATTGTAGATCTCTCCATTAAAGACCACCTGGATTCGTCCGTCTTCATTGGGCATCGGCTGTGAGCCGGTGGTCGAAAGGTCGAGCAGGGCAAGCCGCCGGTGGACCAGCTCGCACCGGGCATCGGCGTAGTGCCCCCTGCCGTCTGGCCCACGGTGCGTGAGTAAGACGTCCGCGCGCGAAGCCCAGCCTGGGTCGGGAGGCAGGGCCACCGGGTGAAAGCGTCCAGCGAGGCCGCACATGGGAGTCAGCGCCCTCCCAATGGGGACAAGGTACGGCTGGGTCCGCCGGGGACTTGCGCCCGACGCCCGGCAAGGCGCAGGTCGGAGAGAGCCGGTGTGAAAGGCCTATACGTTCTGGCGATCCATTTGCTGCTGGCGAGCGCATAGGCCAGTACCACCCAGAGCAACTTAGAGGCGATCCAGTCCCCACTCATGTTGGATACGAACAGTGAGCCGAGGAGCGCCAACGGCAGTACTCCATGGCTCCCGCGCCGGGCCAGCCAGGCGCTTCGGACCGAGAGCCAGACACCCACCATGAAGGGGATCGCGCCCACCAGCCCGATCGCGCTCAGCAGCTCGAGGACACTGTTGTGCGCCGCCCGTTTCGGCCGGTCGCGCTGCCCGACCCGTAGAGCCAGCTCGTAGGTGTTTTCCACCGGCCCCCAACCCAGGACCGGCTTCTCGAGAAACATGGTCCAGAGCGCAGGGTAGAGTTGCTCCCGGCCGGCGAGGTCTCCAGTCTTGACGCTCTCCTCCAGCCGATTCTTCATCATCGGCAGCCGCAGCGTGGCGATGACCAAGAGCGAGACGCCGAGGACGGCAACCACGCCGTTGCGCAGGCGACTCCGGAACGTGTCAGCCGCAAGAGCAAACAGCAGAACGCCCGCCAGCAGGGCGGCGAGGCCACCACGAGAGCCGGTTTCCAGGACGGCAAACCCGAGCAGCGCGGTGAGCGCGCCCAGGAGGGTGAGACGCCACCCATTCTTCCTCCTACTCATGAAGCCGAGTCCGATGAGCGCCACGAGGCCGGCGGCAAGAATCATCGCGGCGCTGTTTGCATTCTGGCCCAGCGCCGACACCCGCTCACCCCCGGTCCAGACGGCGCTGGTCGTCCTGACGAACCCGGCAAGCGGAAGCGTGGCCCGGACTGCGCAGGCGGCGACCAAGCTCACCAACACTCGGGCCGCCACCTTCTCGTCCCGCATGAGATTAAAGGCTGCCACGAACACCAGCATCCCTTGGACCACTATCACGTACTCGGAAAGAGCTTCGGAGGCGTGATCGCCGCTACTGGTAACCATCGCCAGGAGAAACGCGACCAGATACAGGCCGAACCAGAGAGCCGCGGACGGCAGCCTCCCATAGCATCGCCGGGGGTGAAGCAGCGTGCTGAACAGGAAGATGGTGCCCGTGAGTGTGGGGATCTCGAGTGGGATCGTCCGATCCGGATACTCAAACGGGATGGAGGCCACCAGGAGGCAGAGCGCGGCCTGGAGCAGGAGAGAGGTTTTCAGCGCGATCCCCGAGACTGCTTTCATGGGCGACCAGGACGAGTGATGCCCAGGCGCCGGGTCATCTCCTTGACGCGGGCAATCACGGCCTCCTGCAGGTCAGCCGGCAGGATCAGGGTGAGCGCGATCCCAACGGCCAGGATGACGCTCAGTATTACCGCGAGACCCCAAAGGGTCCAATGGCGCACCAGAATGTGCTGGCCTGCATAGGTGGATGCGGCGAACACCAGGCCCATGAAGAAGAAAGGTCGTACGAGCCATTTCGCCGAGAGCTTTGGCGACCCGCCGATGCAACCTTGCACCAGGACAGGATACCAGATGCTTTGGATCGCTCGGCCGGTGATGATCCCCAGGCAGAGGCCGACCATACCACCCCAGCGAGTCAGTACGAGGCTGAGCACCAGCACGGCTGCACCCGATACTGCGCTCACCCGCACTCGACGCTCCGGCAGGAGTGCCGCGTCGATGAGGTAGGCGTCACAGCGGATGAACGCGGTCTGCACCGCGATGACGACGAGCAGGAGGTCGATCCAGGGTCCGGCATAATTTTCGGCCCCAACCCAGAGATGGACGAAGGAACGGTTCCACAGCAGGATGGTAGCGCCGGCAGCCGTTCCAAACAGCACGGTGATCGCCTGAATCTCCCGGCGGATCAGGGCGGCCCTCTCGAAGTCCTTTTGCCCGATGACGCCGGCGAGGCCGGGTATGGCGGAGTCAGAGGCGAGGGTGTGGAGATTGGCAGCCAGCCGAGCGCCATAGCCGGTGAGCACATAGGTGGTCACCGCTGACGGTGCCAGGACCAATCCAAGCACGAGCACGTCACTGGCCATCAGAACCTTGGAGATCAGGTCACCGCCTACGACCCAAAGGCTCATGCTGAGGAGGGTTCCGACCTCGGCCCGGCGGGGGCGGTCGATGCCGAACCAGGGCAGCTGGTGGCGTGCTACGGTCCAGAAGCAGAGTCCGGTGAGCCCCGCAACGACGATCCCGATGGCCGCGACGCCGACCAGTCCAAATCCCCCGTAAACCGCACCGGCCAGCAGAGCGCCTCCGAGGAGACTCAATCCCGCTTGGAGGCCCATTCGCTTGTAGCCGAGGTTCATGCCCCGAAGCACGGACTCCGGAAGTGACGTCAGGCCACCCAGCAACACTCCGGCAGTCAAGAGTGCACACGCGATGCGGACTGTGTCCCGAAGCTCCGGCGACACCTTCGTGATCATGGGAGAGAGCCATATCAGCAAGGCTCCCAATCCGAGCCACACCGGGAGAAACAAGAGCCACACGATCAGTGCGCCGCCGATCCAGCGGCGCTTGGCCGCCGGATCGTCTACCGCTCGCTGATTGGAAATAACCAGACGAAGAGCCTGGGAAGCTCGCCCTTCGTTGGAATCCATATAGCCGACCCAACGACCCAGCATCTCCCAGATGCCGAACAGCCCCCTGCCCAGGCCGCTGACCAGGATAGGAACGACCAGCAGTCCAATGACCAGCTTGGCGCTATAGTCGAGCAGTGACTGGAGCAGATTGAGAGTGGCACGTCTCGTCAGGGCCCCCTCGTGGGCGGACTCCAGCTCTCGCGGTGCCGTTGGCCGGCTGATCTTCAGAGCTTCAGCAGGCATGACGACGTCCCGCGAGCTCCTGGAGAACCCGCTCTGCTGCCCGTTCTGGAGGGGTCTGATCGGTCGTCAGGCGCACGATGACCGGACCACCTCGAGCCGTCATCTCGGCCAGGACCCAGTCGAGCGCTATGCGAAAGCGCGCTATCCAGGCTGCGATTGCCGGATCGGAGAAGTCCTTGACCTCGTGCGGCTGTGATCGGGTTCGAATGCGGGCAGCCAGCGTGGTGTCTGGCGCATCCAGCACCACAATCGCGTCGATCATCCGGGACCACTCCGCGAGCGATGCTTCCCACCACTGCTCCGACTTCCCGTTACGCATCGTCTCGTGGCCAAACCCGCGAAGCCACGCGAGCACGAAAATCGGACCTTCGTCGAAGACTATGGCTTCGCTGCCAGTCTGGGCTCCCTGCTGGAGAGCCTGATGCAGGGTTCTCAGCCTGACCATGTGCCGGGACTCATCCCAGAGTGGGGATCGCGCGTACCAACAGAGCTCGGCGAAGGTCGGGACCATGCGAATCCCATTACCCAGCAGGGGCAGCACCGGTCGGCCCCAGATCGAGCCAGGGGCCGCATCCCAATGCCGCAACAATGCAGCGGACAGAGTGCTCTTCCCCACTCCCGCGGGTCCGACCAGCTCCACTCGAAACGGTCTGGGGGCCGGGTGCCTGGCGCTGCGCATGCTACAGCGCCGCCCAGACGCGGGTTCGGAGATCCGTCAGAACCTCAGGCAACGTCCTGCCGGCATCCACCACCTGCGCGTTGGTGTCCGCCCAGTCGATATCCCAGATCAGTCTTGCCCGGGTGCGGACGTAATCAGCCGGCTCACCCGGCTTGCGCAGCACGGCAAGCTCAGGCTCGAGCCGGAGTACGAGCAGCGCATCCGGCGGCAGCATTCGTTCGTAGTTTGAGGCCTCGGCCACCCGGAGCAGTTCGCCCAACCGGCCGGCCTTTGCCGGCTGGAGCTGCGGGATGTCCGGCCCTGCGAGCGAGAAGCACTCCGGCACGGGGTAGCGTTCGCAGATGGCCACGCCGCCACGGGCGGCAAACCGCTGGACCCTGTGGTATAAGCGATGGCGATCGCGGGCGGTGCATACATGCCGGAGCAGCTCGACGTTGCTGGGGCACCGAGGCTGGCGGCGGAGCAGACGATTCACCACCGCCTCCGCCTTGAGTGTCCCCCCCACTGCCAGAGTCAGAGCCGAACGTGGTGGACGCCCCAAGTGGGCGTGCATGGTGGGGAAGTCATACGCCAGCCAGCCGCCGAGCGCCGCAGCGCAGGTGGACTTTCCGGCCCCGTCGCCACCGATGAGAGCGATGATCGCACCACCCCCAACGAGGCGCATGCGCGCATCCACCAGCAGGCCTCGGATTCCGTCTGGCAGCGCTTTCTCGATCGCCGCCTTCATCAAGGCAAGAACCGGGGGGCGACGGGCCTGAGCGCTCAGCCTTCGGTGCAGCTCATGTTTGACCCAGAGGCGCTCCAGCAGACCGCACTCGCCTCGCAGTGATCGGACGCAGCGATCGAACAGAGGCAGGTCCACCGAGGGCAGGTATCGACCGAGAATGGTGGCGAGCGCCTCGCGGCTGCTGCCGG
>JBDTTD010000056.1:0-12387 GCA_039930805.1 Gemmatimonadales bacterium
CAAGACCTGCTGCCCCCCTGCCCCGCTGCCCCGCTGCCCCGCTATCTTCCGACCGTGAATCCCACAACCACCTTGCTGGTGGCTGCTTGCCTCTTGTCGGCCTGTAGCGGCAAGACCCAGTTGGCCACCGACCACGCCCAGGCCTCATCCCGAGGCATTCCCGGCGTCAGCGTCCTGAGGATTCCCCGCGAGGGCGGCGTGGCCCGGCTGTACCGCGTGCCTGCGCTGGACTCCGCCGCGTGGAAGCCGGCCGATCAGCTGCCGGCCATAGAGCGCCCGATCGGCGCGGACCCGGAACAGGGACTCGTGTTCGCCCTCGATCGCAAGAACAACGTGGTCGCGCTCGACCTCGACACCCGACGGGTCCGCACCTACCTCGAGAATATTCGCTACGCCGCGGTGGGCCCTGACGGAGCGCTGTACGCGGTGGACACCGCCGGCGCGGTGACTCAGCTGGTCCGCCGAACTCCGGTCCGGTTCCGCTCCAAGCTGCAGGGCAAACCGACCGAGCTGTATGGCACCATGGACGGCGCCCTGGTAGCGAGGCTCGGCGGAGACCATCCGGCCCTGGAATATCTGGGGCCGGACCAGGCGCCGAGCTCGACTCCGATTCCGGCCGGGCAGGTGGCTGCCACCTTTCTCGGTGACCTGGTGGCCGTGGCCGCCGACACTGCCGTCGTGATGTACGCTCCCCAGCGGAAGTCGCAGCCACGGAGTGTTACGACGCAGGGTGATGCTCGGGCAGTGCTGTTCTCGCCGTCGGGGCACCGGCTCTACGTGGCTCGCGCGGCAGCCCCGCTGCTGGTGCTCGACCGTGCGGACGGCTCCCGGCTGCATGAGATCGAGTTGCCCGGACCCGCCCGCGAGCTGCGAAGCGACATATACGGCAGATGGCTCCTGGTCCGCCCGGAGCAGGGCGATTCCCTGTGGGTGATCGATGTGGGCACCGGGAAGCTGGTTGGGTCGGCCGCGGCCCGGTGGAGCGATGATCTGCCGGCGGTGGCGCCGCCGAATACCCTGCTGATCCGGAAGGGTACCGACCTGGCCGCGCTCGATCTCTCCGCCGCCGGATTCACCCAGCTGGGCCGGATCAAGGGCGGTGCGGCCGACTTCTGGCTCCCGCTGGCATGGCAGCCGGCTGGAGAGACCGAGCTCCCATTCCAATCCGACTCGGGGCTTGCCGCGTCCGACACCGGGCCCGCGCGGCCCACCGTGTATCTCCAGGTCAGCAGCTCTCAAAATCCCGCCTGGGCTAATGAGCTGTCAGCCAAGCTCAGCGCCGCAGGTCTCCCGGCTTCGGTGCTCACCCCGCACCGTCCGGAGGAAGTCTATCGCGTGGTGCTCGGCCCGTATGCCACCCGGGAGCAGGCGGAGGCGACCGGCCGGAAGATCGGCATGCCGTCGTTCGTCGTCACGGCTCAGGAACAGTCCGCGGCCCAGTAGCTTCCTCACCCACCGACAGGAATCGACGGCATGAAGCTCGCCAAGCTGGAGCTCTCCGGTTTCAAGTCGTTCGCGGACACCGTCACCCTGACGTTCGAGGATGGTGTCACCGCAATCGTCGGTCCCAACGGCTGCGGTAAATCGAATGTCTCCGATTCGGTGCGCTGGGTGCTGGGTGAGCAGTCGGCCCGCCTGCTCCGGGGCGGCAAGATGGAGGACGTGATCTTCCAGGGTTCGGCTGCCCGGCGTCCGGTCAACGTCACCGAAGTCTCTCTCTTCCTCGACAACTCCGACGGCGAACTGCCTATCGCCTATCGCGAGGTCGTCGTTACCCGGCGGCTCTCGCGCTCTGGCCAGAGCGACTACCTGCTCAACGGGTCGCCGGTGCGGCTCCGCGACATCCAGGATCTCCTGCGCGGCACCGGCCTGGGCAGCGATGCCGGCGTTGTCATCGAGGCCAAGATGATCGACCTCCTTCTCTCCGACCGCGCCGAGGAGCGCCGATCGCTGTTCGAGGAAGCGGCCGGAATCGGCCTCTATCGCGACCGAAAGCACAGCACCGAGCGGCGCCTGGAAGAGACCGCCATCGACCTCCAGCGGGTGGAGGACCTGGTCGCCGAAGTGCAGTCGCAGATCCGCAGTCTCGCCCGTCAGCGCGGCAAGGCGGAGCGCCACGCGAAGCTGTCCGAGGAGAAGTTTTCGGTTCAGCTCACGCTGGCGCAGCGTCAGCTTGACCGCCTCACGGAGGAGGCTGCAGGGAGAGAAGCGCGTTTCCGGGTGCTGGCGGACCTGTTGCCCGCTATGCGGCAGCGGCTGACCGACAGCGATCTTCGGCGCGACGAGGCAGCGCGCGCCCGTGCAGGTGCAGAGGCGCAACGGACCGAGATGACCCACCGCCTCGCCGGACTACGGGTCGAGCTGGGCAAGCTCGATGGCGACCTCGCGCTCGCCGCCGAGCGCCTCGCCAACGCCGCGGCACGACGGCTCCGGGCGGGCGAAGAGCGGACCGGTATGGAGCAGCGGGCGACCGCCGCCGCGACCGAACAGGCGGTAGCTACGGAACATAGGGAGAGCTCTGCGGCCGAACACGAGCGGATCCTGCAGGAGCTGAGCGGCCGCGCCGAGGCGGAGGAGCAGGTCCGGCACCGGTTGGCCGAGCAGCGAGCCACGGTCCGGCGGCTGGAGCAGGAGCTGCAATCCAGCGCCCAGACCCTGAAGGCACTGGAGGGTGAGCGCACCGCCCTCGAAGGCGAGCTGGCGTCGCTGCGCGAGCGCACCGCCCAGGCCGCCGTGCGACGCTCCAGCCTGGGGCAGGAGGTCGCCGGAGCCGAACGGCGTCGGGACAGCGCCGTCGAGAGCGCCGGCTTCCAGACCCAGGAGAGCAAACGCGCCGCCGCCGCCGCGGACCTCGCCCGTCATGCCCTGGCTGAGACTCGAGAGCATGAGGCTATGAACCGAGCCGAGCGACGCCAGGCCGAAGAGGCACTGGCTCAGATGACGGCTCGCCGGCAGGCGCTGGAGGAGCTGGAGCGAGACCGTGTGGGACTGGCCCCGGCCGCCGCCGCCCTCCTGGCGGTGCGGGACCAGTTCGGCGGCGGGGTCCTGGGACCACTGAGCGATTTCGTCAGCACCGGCCGACAGGACGCCGAGCTGGCTGAGCGGCTGTTGGGCGACTGGATGCATGCCGTGCTGGTCCGAAGCGAAGATACGATAAAGGCCATCCAGTCCTGGCACGCGGAGCACCAGCCCGGCGCATTGGTCCTCCTTCCGCTTGACCCGGGGCCGGTTACCCCGGCCGGCGCCCAGCCCGCAGACCACCGGTTGCGGACCGAGGAGCCCGCGTCAGGCTGGGTCCGGGCAGCACTGGCCGGCTCCGAGGTCCTCGACGACTCGGGTCGGATCCTCCGACGCGCCAGCGGCGCCATTTTCCTTTCAGGCGCCGGCGCACCCTCGGGCCCACTCCGCCGCCGTGCCGAGCTCGGGGCGCTGGCCCAGGAGGTTGCCCAGGCCGAGGCATCCCTTGCCCACGCCGATGAGGCGCTGCGCTTCACCGTCGAACGCCTGGCTGAGCGCGAGCACACGCTCGCGGAGACCGTTGGAGCCGCCGAGCGTGCCCGTGATGCGGAACGGCAGGCCCTCGCTACCCGCGACGATGTCATCCGGGTTGTCGGGAATCTCGCGCGCGAAGCGGCCGACTCCGAGGCCCTGCTCGAGCAGATGACCGAACGGGTCAGCCGATCGGAGCAGCGGCTGGCCGAGATCGATGCGACCCTGGTCCAGGGAGAGCTGAATCGCGGCCGGGTTGAGCAGGAGCTGGGCAGCTCCCGCAGCGAGTTGGCTGAGCTCGAGGCCGATCAGGAGAAGGCGCGGGAGCAGCGTGCTCACTGGCAGGTGCAGGAGGCGCACGTCGCGGGCAGCTTGCGTGGGGCAACCGAGCGACTCGAGCGCGCCGGTCGCACCCGGGTAGAGGCGGAAGAGAGGGTTCGCGGGCTGATCGAGGAGCTCACCCGGCTGGATGCCGATGCCGCGTCGGTGGCGGCACAGCAGGCTGAGTGGCTCGAGGCCCGGGCCGAGCGCCGGGTGGCCCTCCAGGAGCTGGAGGTCGCGAGCTCGGCGGCGGAGGTCTCCCTGGCAAGCGCCGATGCCGCACTGGTCGCCGCGGAACAGGAGCTCGACACCATTCGTGCCGAGCTCGAAGCCGCCGGCGATGAGAACCACGCCCTTCAGGTGCGGCTCACCGAGGTCACCGGACTCCGGCGATCCATCGGGGAAAGAGTCGAGGCCGAATGGCATAAGCCGTTCGAGCACCTGAAGGCGACGGCCGTGCTGCTCGACCTGGATCTGGAGACCTTGGAGTCGGAGGCAGCGCGCATTGTCGCGGCGCTCGATTCGATCGGCCCGGTCAATCCACTGGCCGTGGAGGAGCATGCCGAGGAGACCAAGCGGCTGGAGTTCCTCACCACTCAGCGCGACGACCTGATCAGCGCCAGGCAGTCGCTCCTCCAGGCGATCCGGGAAATCGACGGGACGGCGCGGACCATGTTCCTGGAGACCTTCCTGGCGGTGCAAGCCAACTTCTCCAAGGTCTTCAACACCCTGTTCGGTGGCGGCGAGTGCGACCTGAGGCTGGCGAACCCCGACGACCCACTGGAGAGCGAAATCGACATCCATGCGGCTCCCCGGGGTAAGCGAACCCAGCGCATCCACCTGCTCTCCTCCGGCGAGCGCACGCTCGTGGCGGTCTCCCTGCTCTTCAGCATCTACCTCACCAAGCCCAGCCCCTTCTGCCTCATGGACGAGGTGGACGCGCCGCTGGACGATGCCAACGTGGGCCGGTTCACCCGCCTGCTGGAGGAGTTCAAGGCGGACACCCAGTTCCTGGTCATTACTCACAACCCCCGAACGATGCAGGCCGCCGATGCCGTCTACGGGGTGACTATGCAGGAACCGGGAGTGTCCACGATTGTGGGGGTGAAGCTGGGAGAGCGAGAACACGTCTAGCAGTCGCGAGTCGCGAGTCTGAGCTGGGAGACGCTACCGGCGAACTGGCATGGCATGTGCATCTGCCGGTTGACCTAGACTCTCGACTCTAGACTCGTGACTGCCATGTCTCCGGAGCCCGAATGCTGATAGTAATGCGCCACGGCGCAGCGGAAGAAGAGATTCAGCGCGTCGCTGCTACCATCGAGGAGATGGGCTATCAGGCGCGTCCCATGCCGGGTAAGCAGCGCACCACGGTCGGCCTGGTGGGCAACGACGGCCGGGTGGACGGATCCCGCCTGGCTGCCCTACCCGGCGTGCAGGAAATCATCCACGTCACCAAGCCCTACAAGCAGGTCTCCCGCGAGTGGAAGGCGGACCCTACCATCGTCCGGCTTCCCGGCGGGCTCGCCATAGGCGGCGACGACGTCGTGGTCATGGCGGGACCCTGCTCGGTGGAAAGCGAGCAGCAGATCCTGGACGCCGCGTGGGCGGTGCGCGAGGCAGGAGCCACGGTGCTGCGGGCGGGTGCCTACAAGCCACGCAGCTCGCCGTACTCGTTTCAGGGGCTCGGGCGCGCCGGCCTCAAGTTGCTCGCGCGAGCCCGGGAAGAGACCGGCCTGCTGATCGTCACCGAGGCCATGGACGGCGAAGAGATGGACTTCGTTGCCGAGGTCGCCGACATCATCCAGCTGGGCGCCCGGAACATGCAGAACTATTCGCTGCTGAAACGGGCCGGCCGCTCCGGGAAACCGATCCTGCTGAAGCGAGGCCTGTCCGCCACCATTCAGGAGCTGCTGCTGTCGGCGGAGTACATCCTGGCCGAGGGAAACCCCAACGTCATCCTCTGCGAGCGGGGCGTGCGTGGCTTCGACCCGGCCACCCGGAACATCTTTGATCTGAGCGCCATCGCGGTGGTGCACGGCTTGTCCCATCTTCCCATCGTGGCCGATCCGAGCCACGGTACCGGGCACCGTGACATGGTCAGTCCCATGGCTCGCGCTGCGATAGCCGCCGGTGCCGACGGGCTGCTGGTCGAGGTGCACCCGAGTCCTGACCGTGCCCTTTCGGACGGGGCGCAGAGCCTCTACCCGGAACAGTTCGATCGGATGATGAAGGAGATCCGGCTCATCGCGGAAGCAATCGGACGCCGGGTGGCGGAGCCGGCAGGAATCCGCGCATGACAGTCCGGCTGCTGCTGCTGCTTGGACTGGCAGGGACAACCGCCGCGCAGGCCCAGGATGCGGCCGCGGTCATCGGCCGTGCGGCGCGGGTATACCGGTCGCTGGGAAGCCTTCAGGCCGACTTTGATCAGGTAATCGACAACCCGATGATCGACAGCGCGGAGAGCAAGGGAACTCTGATTCAGGCGGGTAATACCAAGCTTGCCATGCGCTTCACCGATCCACCGGGCGAGGCCATCGTCATCGACGGCAAGCATGTCTGGGTTTACACACCGAGCACCGTACCAGGCCAGGTCATTCGCCTGAAAGCGCCGAGCGGTGGTCCGGCCTACGGCTATAATCTTCTGGCCTGGTTCCTCGACCGGCCGGCCGAGCGATATCGGCCATCGTATCTCCGCAGCGAGCGTATCGGGGGCCGCACCACCGATGTCATCAAGCTGGTGCCGGCAGTTCCTGACATGCCCTTCACCCAGGCAGTGATCTGGCTCGATCGCGAAGACGCGCTGCCCCGCCGGCTCGAGATCCACGAGCAGTCCGGCGCCACCAGGACCCTCCAGCTTTCCCGGCTCCGGGTGAATCAAAAGCTGCCGGAACGGACCTTTAGCTTCAAGGTTCCCGCCGGGGCCCGGGTAGTCGACCAGTAGGCCTGCCCTGAGCCTGCCGAAGGGGCCTACTTCTGGTTAAGGACCTCTTCTACCCGCTCCGCCGCGCTCTCGCTCAGCCCCGCCTCCCGCGCCAGCGTGATCGCTGCCCGGCTGACGGTGCGGTACAGGGTGCGGTCCTCCGCACTCAGCGCCTTCAGGTGAGCGCGAATGGTTTGCTCGTCCCCCCGCCGCACCGCCCCAGTCAACGACCCGGCCGGCCCGAGAGCCGTCAGGTTGGCCACCGCTCCGCCCAGCAACGGTAGGTAGATCCGGGCCGCGATGTCGGCCGGCACACCCGCCGCCCGGGCGAGCCGTTCTGCGACGCCCACCAGCGCCACGGTATAGTTCGCGACGAACGCCGCTCCGGCATGATAGGCCGGCTTGGCCGCGGCTGGGATTCGCACCGGAATCATTCTGAGCGTATTGGCCAGTCGCTCCGCCGCCACCAGCGCACGATCATCCCCCTCGATGCCTACGTACGCACCCTTGAGCCGCTCCGCGGCAGTGGCGGCGTCGGCCACCGACTGGAGCGGATGGAAGGAGCCACAGGCCGCTCCACTCTCCTCCAGCGGGAGTAGCGCGTTTCGGTCCAGTAGTCCGGACAGGTGAAGAACAACCTGGTCCCGCGCGATGGCTCCCTCCGCGGCGAGCTCGGCGGCCACCGCTCCGATCGCGTCATCCGGCGTAGCAATAAGCACGAGCTCGGCGCCCGCCGTTGCTTCGGCTCGGCTACCCTGATGCAACATCAAGGGAGGGGTGACGTCGCGCGGGGTGCGAGCCACCAATGCGATCTTGTAACCCCGACGCTTCAAGGCAAGGCCGAGGCCCTGCCCCATTCGCCCTGCCCCAATGATCGTCACCCGTGGCTGCGACACCCGCACACTCCTTGATTGAAACGGTCGAGCCCGGCCGACCATCGTTGGCCGACCGGGCTCGAATAGTAAATGTCCCGCGGTCGCTACCCTAGTTCTGGGCCGGCGCCACAGACCCGTTCGCTTGGGCCAGGCCCAACAGCTGCTTCGGGGTCTGCGCCTTCCGCAGTAGCCCCATCGCGGTTTGCATCTGCAGATCCTGCGCGGCACGGCGACGGAACTCGGCCGGACGGCCAAACACGTAGCGCGCGATTTCGTAGCCCAGCTGCTCGTCGATCAGATTACCGGCCCCGTTGAACACGGCGGGGGTGATCTGAATGTCCTTGGAGCGGAGCCGCTGATACACCTGCTGCCGCATCTCCGGCGTCACCTTGAACGACTCGGTCTTGACGCCATGGGTCTTCTTCGCTTCGAGCGCGATGGTCGTGAGCGCGTCACGGTATTGCGGGAGCCCGTTGCCCAAAGCCTTGGCAAAGTCACGCTCGCCCGTGGTCAACGAATCGGGACGGATCACCAGATCCGGCACGATCCCTCCACCACCCCGCACCACTCTCCCGGCGTCGGTATGGAAGATCGGCCGCTCCTTCAGGGCCGAGTCGGTGGACTCCTTATCGGGCGCCCCGAGGATCGTGTCGGCCACTACCGCTATGGCTGCCTGAGCAGCCTGGTCTTCCTCGTCCTTGGCGATCCGCTGAATGGTTCGACCACTCGGGGTGAACCAGCGGGCGGTCGTCAGCTTCAGCGCCACCCCTTCGCCCAGCGGGAACAGGGTCTGAACCAGTCCCTTGCCGAAGGTGGGAGCCCCCACGACAACCGCGCGATCGTGATCCTGCAAGGCGCCCGCGATGATCTCGGCCGCACTGGCGGTTCCGTCGTTCACCAGCACCACGATCGGCAGATCGGGCCAGGTTTGCCTGGCCTCATCGAAAAATTCCTTGGTCGAGCCCCGGGCCCGGCCTCGGGTAGATACGATCTCCTGGCGAGTGTCCAGGAAGAGATCCGCCACCTTCACACCCTGATCGAGCAGGCCGCCCGGATTGCCTCGCAGATCCATGATGAGCGACTTCATTCCCTTGCCCTTCATGCCTGCGATCTCCTGGCGCAGCTCCTCCGCGGAGGTCTCGCTGACAGGATTCAAGGAGATGTAGCCCACCCCGCCATCGAACATGGTCCCCGGGGGCACCGACCGCATATGGATCTGGGCCCGGGTGAGGCGATACTTGATCGGCTCGGCGATTCCGCCGCGCCGGATGGTAATGACGATTTTCGAGCCCGCGTCGCCCCGAAGCGCCTTGACCGCTTGATCGTTCCTCCATCCCTCGGTCGATTTTCCATCGACTTCGATGATCTGATCGCCGGTCTCGATGCCGGCCCGCTCGGCCGGCGTCTCGGGAAGAGGCGCCACCACGGTAATCCACCCGTCGCGGACGTCGATCTGGATGCCGAGTCCGGCGTAATTACCGGAGGTCTGTTCGGTAAGGGCCTTGTAGTCGTCCCCGGTCAGCAGCACGGAGTAGGGATCCATGAGCTGCTCCAGCATCCCCTTCGTAGCCTTTTGATACAGGCCGGTTTCGCCGATCGAATCGACGAAGTAGGTGTTGACGTGGCCGAGGACGTCATCGAACAGCCGGGCCTGCTGGTAGACGTTGCCATCGCTGGCAGCGCCCCGCTGCAGCAGCCAGCCGCCGCTGAAGAAGGAGATCAACGCCACTAATCCGATTACACCCCAACGCTGCTTCATAATCGCCTCCACTCCCGCAGAATAGCTGCTACAGTCATTCCAGATTGATGTGGGGGGACCCCATGTCACCCCTCGGAGAGGCAGACGACCTCGGGCCTAGTTCCCTGTTCTGTATACGCTTACCCGACCGCGGACTGAAAAATCGCCGGAGCGGCATTGCGGATCTCTGTCCACGCGACCTGCAAGAGCTGGTCCGGGGGAAGGCGTCCATCTAAATGTCGCACCCCACCGCCCTCGACCGCTAGGTAGTACGCCAGCACCCGGCGGTGGAAATCCATGCTCTCCCGCTCGAGACGGTCCTGCCGCTTCCCCGCGGCGAGCTGCCGGGCCTGACCCAGCTCGGGTGCCAGGGTCAGGATCAGCGTCAGATCGGGGATCAGGCCGTGCGCCGCTGCCTGATTGGCCGCCCGCACCATGGCTGGATCGAGTCCGCGGCCGGCCATCTGGTACGCTTCGGTTGTCAGGGCAAAACGGTCTGAGAGCACGACGCGCCCGGCTGCGAGCGCCGGCTGGATGACGGTTTGCACCAGGTCGGCACGGGCTGCCAGGAAGAAGAACAGCTCCGCCACCGGTCCTACAGGGTGATCCGGGTCCAGCAGCGCCTTCCGCGCGATCTCTGCGGCGTGGGTGCCGCCCGGCTCGCGCACCACCACCGGGTCGACATTACCAGCGCGCATACGGTCGGCCAGTGGACCGAGCAGAGTGGACTTGCCTGAGCCTTCAGGGCCCTCCAGTACAACGAAGAAGCCGCGACCACTCATCCCAGCGTGATAATGCTGCTGGTGGCTCCCTTTTCCATGCCCTCGCTGATCTGCTGGTTGACCCGCTGCATCAGCTTCTCGAAGTTCGAGCGCGCCACCACATAGGCCTGGCCGGTCGGGCTCATCTCGAGGTCGCGGACCGCACCTTCATAAGCCTGGGCGGTGGCCTCGTCGGGCATCTGCCCCCGAGAGACCACCTGGTCGACCTGGCGGGCGAGCGTCTGTATCTGGTCCAGCTTGGCCACCGTCTCCTTGTCTTCCCGCAGCGCGGCTTCCGCGCGCCGAAGCGCCTGATATTCCGCCGCCTGGCCAATCTGCCGGCCGAGATCCTGCGCCTTTTCCCAGATCACCTTGTGTTGCTCCTCTGCGCGAGCAGGTATCGCTCGCGGCCGAATAGGTCCAAATGAATGGTCACCTCGGTCCAGCCGAACGCCGAGGCCTGGCCCGCCGCAAGCGCGGCCCGGGAGCAGTCAACCTCGAGCGCCAGCCACCCTCCGGGCCGCAGCACTTCGCGTCCCTCATCCAACAGTTGCACTGTGGCCGCCATCCCGTCTTCCCCACTTACCAGCGCCATGGCCGGCTCCCAATCCCGCACCGAGCTCTCCAGTGACGAGTACTCGTCCACTGTAAGATAGGGGGGGTTGGAGATCAGCGCCGTGAGGGAGCCCTTCCCCAGCGACGTGCAGAGGTCGCCCTGGACCAGGCTCACCCGCGCCCCGGTCAGGTCGCGATTCAGCCTCGCCAGGCCCAGGGCCTCCGCGGACCGGTCCACGGCGGTAACCACCTCGTAGGCGCCTTCTGTCGCCAGGCTCAGGGCGATGCATCCGCTGCCGGTGCCGATGTCGGCAACCCGGCCGGTAGGTACCCGCTGAAGCAGCAGCTCCACCAGGCCTTCGGTCTCCGGGCGTGGAATCAGCCCTCGCGCGTCGCTCGCAATGGAGAGATGCCGAAAGCCGCTGCGGCCGGTGACGTGGGGCAGCGGCTCGCCCCGGGCCCGGCGCGTGATGGCCTCCTGAAAGCGAAGGGCCTCATTGGCCGCCACCGTGTGGTGCCGCTCGAGGAAGGCCTCGCCCGGCGCCCACTCACCCAGCTCGGTCCAGATGCGGATGGCTTGCCGCCTGGGCTCGCGGACTGCCGCGCGCCGCAGCTGTTCAGCGCCATCATCGATCAGCGGTCCGAGTGACAGCGCCAGCTCAGGCATCGATCAGCTCCTGCCGACTCGCCATACGAAGGGCGTCAACCATCTCGTCCAGGCCACCGTTCAGCACGTCCGCCAGGTTGTGCACCGACAGGTTGATCCGATGGTCGGTGATCCGGCTCTGGGGAAAGTTGTAGGTGCGGATCTTGGCCGAACGATCCCCCGTGCCTACCATGGCCCTCCGATCCTTCGAGCGGGCGGCTTCCTGCTCGGCAAGCATCCGGTCGAACAGCCGAGCCCGCAGAACCTCCATGGCCTTGATCTTGTTCTGGAGCTGCGACTTCTGATCCTGCTGGCTCACGACCACGCCGCTGGGCAGGTGGGTGATGCGGACCGCGCTATCGGTGGTGTTGACGCTTTGTCCACCGGGACCCGACGAGCGGAACACGTCGATCTTCAGATCCTGCGGCTCGATCTTGAGGTCCACTTCTTCGGCCTCGGGCAGCACCGCAACCGTCGCCGCCGAGGTATGGATTCTTCCCTGCGTCTCGGTGGCGGGGACCCGCTGCACCCGGTGAACTCCTGACTCGCGACGGAGCAGGCCGTAGGCCTCCGGTCCGCGGACCGCGACAATTGCTTCCTTGATCCCGCCGAGGGATCCCTCGCTGAGAGAAATCGGCTCCCAGGCCAGGCCATGGCGCTCGCTGTAGCGCTGATACATCCGGTACAGGTCGGCCCCGAACAGCGCGGCCTCATCGCCACCGGTCCCGGCCCGGATTTCCATGATGGCGTCGCGGTCATCGTGCGGGTCGCGCGGCAGCAGGAGCTCATGCAGCTCGGCTGTCAGCGTCGCAATCTCCGCCGGCAGTCTGGCCATGTCGGCCCTGGCCAAAGCGACAAGCTCGAGGTCCGGCTCTTCAGCCAGTCCTCGAGCCTGTTCGAGCTCGTCTTGCAGCCGTGCGAGGCGATCGGCCAGCCGGACCACTGGAGCCAGTCGGGTGTGTTCCCGACCGAGAGACCTCAGCTTGTCCGGGTCTTTGCCGACGGCCGGGTCGGCGAGGGCCCGGTTGACCTCCTCCGCCTGCAGCAGCGCCTGGCGGAGTCGGGCCTCCATGGCTTACTCC
>JBDTTD010000057.1:0-12248 GCA_039930805.1 Gemmatimonadales bacterium
GAAGCCTTGCGGGCGTATTGCCTTCACGCGACAGCAAGGTGTTGTAGCTGCCTGCCGCGCGCTCATAGAACCACTGACCGACGCCGTCGGGGCAAAACACTGATCGCGACAGTCGTTCGATTTCGACGTGGAATGGCTTGCTGCCACCGGCCATCCAGCTCTCAAGGGCCGGGACATCGCCGATGGAGGGCCGCAAGTCGAGATCGAGATATTGCTGAACGGCCTGCGCCTGCAACGGCGTCAGCACCAGGATCGGCCGGGTGATTCCCGAGGCCCGCAACAGCCGCGCCTCATCCACCGAGGCCACACCGAAGCCCCATGGATCGAGTGCCTCGAGCGCGCGGGCCACCTCCGTCGCACCCAGCCCGTAGCCGTTAGCTTTGACCATTGGCAACAACCGGCTGCCGGAGACCGCGGCCACCGTGCGCGCATTCGCTACCAGCGCCGCCAGGTCAACGTCCACCCAGGCGCGTGTCGTCTCGGGGGAAAAGGTCATGGGCGAGCCGGCGGTATGATATTCGCCGCGAGGGATAAATGCAAGATAATTCAGCGCTTGGACGCGCAATGACGATGGTTCGAGATCTTCGCAATCGCTGCGCCTGGGATCGGGCGCAAACGCGGGAGACGCTGCGTCCCTACCTGGTCGAGGAAGCGCTGGAGCTGGATCACGCACTGGGAGAGGGACAGCCGGACGAGATCCGGGGGGAGGTCGGCGATCTGTTGTTGCACCTGGCCTTTCAGCTCGTCATCGGCGAGGAGCTCGGCGAGTTCACCAGCGGCGACGTCGCGGCGGAGCTGGAGAACAAGATGCGCCGGCGGCATCCGCACCTGTTCGAGCTGGGTGACGCGGAGCCCTGGGAGCACATCAAGCGCGGAGAACGAAGGGGTCACGTGCTGGGCGGACTCATCCCTACCCTGCCGTCACTCTTGATGGCGTACCGCCTCCAGGAGCGGGCGGCATCGGTCGGCTTCGATTGGCCTGGCGTGGAAGGGCCCCTGGACAAGGTGCGGGAGGAGCTGACCGAGGTGGAGGACGAGCTGCAATGCGCTCCCCGCTCCACTGCTGCCACCGAGGAGGGAGACCCTAACGCTCCCGGATTCGCGCCGACCGATGAGCTGGTGAACGAAGTGGGCGACCTGTTGTTCGCGGTGGTCAATCTTGCGCGAAAGGCAGGGGTCCAGCCCGGGCTAGCGCTGGATCGGGCGAATCAGAAGTTCCGCCGGCGTTTCGAGGAGATCGAGCGACTGGCCTCGGAGCGCGGCATCGAGGTCGCATCAGCCGGGTTGGAAGCGTTGGATGGGCTGTGGGAGGAAGTGAAGTCAGCGGGTCAGCGGGTCGGCGGGTCAGTTGGTTCGGGGGACCCCGGCGCTCCTTAGCACGGCGGCACTGCTGTCCCGCTGACTACGGATACAGCCGATGGATCTGCCTCGGGAACGCGATGGCTTCGCGAATGTGGGGAATTCCGCAGATCCAGGCCACGGTGCGCTCGACGCCGAGCCCGAAGCCGGAATGAACGAAGGTGCCGTATTTGCGGAGGTCGAGGTACCAGCGATAGACCTCGGGGTCTAGTCCCTGTTCCTTGATTCGGGCAAGCAGTTTATCGTAATTGTCCTCGCGCTGAGACCCGCCGATGATCTCCCCGTACCCTTCAGGCGCCAGGCAGTCGTTGTTGAGCACCGTTCGCGGGTCATCCGGGTTCTCCTTCATGTAGAACGCCTTCACCTGCCTCGGATAGTTAAAGACGAAGACAGGGCGATCGAACTCCTTGGCCAGCAGGGTCTCGTCATCTCCGCCGAGGTCGCTGCCCCACTTGATATCGGAACCCAGGCTGTTGAGCCGGGACACCGCGTCGGAATAGGAGATGCGGGGAAACGGAGCGAGAACCCGCTCGAGCGGCGCGACGTCGCGTTCGAGCTCCTTCAGCTCCTCTTTCCGCCGCTCGAGCGCGCGGGCCACGACGTAGCTCACGAATTCCTCCTGGAGCCGCATGTTGGCGTCCGAATCGTTGAACGCGACCTCGGGCTCCACCATCCAGAACTCGGTGAGGTGGCGTCTGGTCTTCGACTTCTCGGCACGAAAGGTCGGACCGAAGCAATAGACCTTGCCGTGAGCCGCTGCGGCGGCTTCGACGTAGAGCTGTCCGGTCTGAGCCAGATACGCGTTCCCGAGGTCGAAGTATTGCGTAGAGAACAGATTGCCGGCTTCCTCGCCGATGGCCCCGGTCAGGATCGGGGTGTCGACCAGGATAAAGTCACGCTGGTAGAAGAAGTCGCGGATTCCCTGCACCACCTCGTGGCGCACCCGGGCCACGGCCGCCTGGCGGCGGCTTCGTAGCCACAGGTGTCTATGCTCGAAGAGGTAGCTCGTCCCATGTTCTTTAGGGGTGATCGGGTAGTCCTGACTGGACCCCAGCACTTCAACATTCTGAAGGGCCAGCTCGTAGCCACCAGGGGAGCGCGCCTCCTCTCGCACAATGCCGGTAAGCGCCACGCTGGTCTCCTGAGTCAGCGCTTCGAAGGCGGCCCAGGTCGACTCGGGCACCTCTTTCTTGGACAGGACCCCTTGCACCGTTCCCGAGCCGTCCCGCACCACGACGAACGCGATCTTACCGCTCGACCGGGTAGTCACCACCCAGCCACGGACCGTGACCGTCTGGCCGACGTGCGCGCGAAGCCCGCTGATCTGTACTGCCGCCATGCCGTATCCGATGGGAAAATGAGGCTGAGCCGAGGAGCGTTGAGTCTAGCCCTGCTCCTCGGAAGCGTCAACGCAGGCTGTGTGAATTTCCGGCCGCCACCGACCCCGATTCCCGCCGAGGCCGCGGGTGATGCTCCCACCCCCGTCTGGACCGCGCGCGCGGGCCGAAGGGTCACCGGGCTCATGGGAGTCAGGGACAACACCCTCTATGTCGGCGACATGGATCGGAAAGTGTACGCGGTGGACCTCGCGAGCGGCGAGGTCCGCTGGTCCTCCCGCCTCTCCGGGATGATCGCCGGGGGTGTGCTTCTCTCGGGTGACACGATTTACGTCGCCACCTCCCGTCCCGATGGCCAGGTGCAGGCGCTGCGGCGGGACGATGGGAAGAAAATCTGGCGCGTCGCCGCCGGCGCGATCGCTGCCCCCTTAGCCCTGGTCCGCGGAGTGCTCGTGGCGGAGACCCAGCGGGGCGACATTGTCGCGTTCGACCCAGCCACCGGGAAGATCCGCTGGCGCCGCCGGATAGGAGCCGCTCGGACACCCGCCGTCGACGCCGGCGGCGGGGCGATCCTGGTTTCCACGACTGATTCGCTTTTTCGAGTGGCCGTGTCCGATGGGCGGATTCTCCAGCGCGCCGCCTCACCCGGTACCGTCGTGGCTCCGTGGCTAGCCTGGAAAGGAGCGCTGCTGGCCGGAACCAGCGATTCGCAGGTAGTGTCCGTCAATCCGACTGATCTGCGGCGCTTGTGGACCGTTCCGGTGGACGCGCCCGTCCTCGGCTCACTCGCGGCCATCGGAGATACCCTGTTCGTGGCCACCAGGATCGGAACCGTCTACCGGATCGATCCCGGGTCCGAGCCGAAGGCGGCGCGAATCGCCAGTCTCGACTGGCCGGTCACGGCACCGGTGACCATCCTGAAGGGGCAGATCATTCTGGGTGGTGCCGATGGGACCATTCGTGCCCTCCGGTCGGACGGCAGTGAGATCTGGCGGCTACGAGTCTGGCGCCCGGTCGAGCTTGGACCCATACCCCTGGCTGACGGCCTGCTTGCCATCGGCGGCAACGGCGACCTCCACCGGTACCGGAAATGACGGCCAGAGTCTTTTCTGCCCTGATCCTGCTTGCTCTTCTGGCCGGGCGCGTGGAGGCTCAGGGCCCTGCCGTCAAATATGGGAAGTGGGTCCTTCTGGCCGGCTCGCTCGGAATGAACTACCTGGCGGTCAAGGCTCACAACCGAGCCGAGGATAGCTTCGATGTTCTGGAGTCGCGTTGTGGCGTGGATAAGGAGCGCTGCGCGCTGGGCTCAAATGGGACCTATGCCGACCCCGAGATCGAGAATCTCTATCAGACCTCGCTGCGGTACGATCGCCGGGCCCGGTTGTGGCTCATCGGCGGCGAGACCGCGCTCGCCGGGGCCGCGGTGATGTTCGTCTGGGAGCTGACCCGGCCCAAGGGCCGGCCGGACAACATCCCGTTTGAGCCCGAGGTGCGAAGCCTCCGAGCGGGCGGGACCGGTTTGGGGATGCGGTTCGCGTTTTGATCGTCGAGGGACAATCACCCCACACGGAATAATTCCACCGCCCGGGGATACCGGGCCACTGCCCGTTCCCGCATCGGCTGGTTTTCCCGCCGCTGTAACGCCGGATCAGCCTCGATAATCTTCATGGCCAGCTCGCGCGCCCGGGCCAGGAGGTCGGCGTCGGCCGGGAGCTGCGCATGGCGCACCTCGAATCCACCCGATTGCCTCGCTCCGATGAGGTCACCCATTCCCCGCTCTGCCAGGTCCAGTTCCGCGATCTTGAAGCCGTCCAGCGTGGCCGCGAAGCCGTTCAGCCGGTCCGGCGCTCCTCCTTCCGCCAGTAGAATACAGTAGCTCTCCTCCGCTCCTCGCCCGATCCGGCCGCGCAGCTGGTGGAGTTGCGCCAGGCCGAAGCGCTCCGGATGCTCGATCAGCATGATGGTGGCATCGGGCACGTCGATCCCGACCTCGATCACGGTCGTTGCCACCAGAACCTTCAGCTCGCCGCCGCGGAACCGTCGCATCACGTCGTCTCGCTCCTCGGCCTTGAGCCGGCCGTGCACCAGGCCCACCTCCAGCTCAGGCCAGCGCGCGGTGAGGCTCTGGGCCATCGTCGTCGCGGCGCGCAGGTCGGCTCGCTCCGATTCTTCGATCACAGGCAGGACGATGTAAGCCTGCTTCCCCTGTCCGCATTCGCCGCGGACGAACTCGAGTACCCGCTCCCGCTGGTTGCTGCTTCGAACCGCGGTACGCACCGCGCCGCGTCCCGGGGGCCGCTGCCGGAGGGTGGAAACGTCGAGATCGCCATACAGCGTCAGCGCCAGCGAACGCGGGATTGGCGTGGCGGTCAGGAGGAGTACGTCGGGTGCCGCCCCTTTCCCGATCAAGGCGGCCCGCTGCTCGACCCCAAAACGATGCTGCTCGTCGATCACTACGAGGCCGAGCCGCCGAAACGAAACGCTCTCCTGCAGCAGCGCGTGCGTTCCGACTATGACTCGCGCCTGACCCGTGGCGATCCGCTTACGCACCGCGGCCTTCTGGGCGGCCGTCTGCCGCCCGAGGAGAAGCTCGGGGATGAGATCGAGCGGAGCCAAAAGGCCCTCCAGCGTCGCCCCGTGCTGCTCCGCCAGCAGCTCGGTGGGGGCCATGAGTGCCGCCTGGAAGTCGTTCTCGACCGCCAGCAGCATGGCGAATAGCGCCACCACCGTCTTCCCGGTCCCGACATCGCCCATGAGCAGGCGGTGCATTCGATCCGGCGCAGTCATGTCGGCGGTGATCTCCCTCAGTGCCTGCTGCTGATCTCCGGTCAACTCCCAGGGCAGCTGCTGCTTGAGCTGTGTGGTGAGCTGGCGCTTGACGGTGAAGGCCACGCCGCTTCGGTGGCGCTTGGCAACGGCGCGGGCCCGGATCAGCATCAACTGGAGGTCGAACAGCTCATCGAAGGCCAGCCGCCGTCTCCCCCGCTCGGCCTCCTCGGCGGAGCCCGGGCGATGCACCGCGCGTAGCGCGTCGGGCAATATCGGCAGGCCCAGGCTCTGCCGAAGCGGGTCGGGAAGCCCGTCGTGGGATAGAGGGATCAGCTGATCCAGGTGCCGGTCGATCAGCGACCGGATGACCTTGTGACTCAGGCCTTCAGTGGCGGGATAGACCGGCAGGACCTTCCCCGCGGTGAGCGGATCGGCATCGCTGTCGGCGTCGGCGAGGATCACGTATTCCCGGGGTGCCATCTGTCGCCCGTGATAGAACCGGACCGGCCCCGACACCAGCAGCGTCTGACCGACCGCGATCGTGCGATCGAGAAATGGCTGCCCCGGCCAGACGCATTCCAGCACGCCGCTGTCATCGCGCAGCACCGCATGGAAGATCCGAAGGCCGCGGCGGGTGGGGAGAACTCCCTTGGCGACGACTCTGCCGACGCACGCGACCTCGTGACCCAGCTCCGCCTTGGCCAGCGGGGTCACGGTGGATGCGTCTACATAGCGATGGGGAAGGTGCCACAGCAGGTCGCGCGCGGTGCGGATGCCCAATCGCTCCAGTGACTCAGCGCGTCGCTCCCCGACTCCCTTGAGAAACTTGACGGGCGTGTCGAGGCGAACGGCGGCCGGAGCGGCGCGGGGAGGCATCCGCGGCTAGGAAGCCTCGACCGGTGTTTCTGCCAGCAGATTCTCGGCAAAGCGGTCGGCGTCGAACGGCTCCAGGTCGTCCACCGACTCGCCCAGCCCGATGAATCGGACCGGTACCCCGAGCTCCCGACGGAGCGCGGCCACCGCGCCGCCCCGGGCGCTGCCGTCCAGCTTAGTGACCACTATGCCGGTAGGAGATACCGCCTGGGAAAAAAGCTTGCCCTGCTGGATGGCGTTTTGGCCGACGGTCCCGTCGAGCACCAGAAAGGTCTCGTGAGGGGCGCCGGGCAGCCGCCGGCTGATCACCCGGGCGACCTTGCGCAGCTCCTCCATCAGCCCCTCCTGAGTGTGAAGCCGACCCGCCGTATCGATGATCACGGTATCGATGCGCCGGGAGACCGCCGCGTCGATGGCGTCGAAGGCCACCGACGCAGGATCGCCTCCCGGCGCGCCCGCCACACAGGGCAGATCCAGACGGTCGGCCCAGACCTGCAGCTGGGCAATGGCCCCGGCGCGATAGGTGTCGGCCGCGGCCAGGAGAACCGTGCGCCCTTCCTGCTGGAGCCGGGCCGCGAGCTTGGCCGCGGTAGTGGTTTTCCCGGTTCCATTCACGCCTACCAGGAGGATGACGGTCGGGCCGGTCTCAGCGCGAGCGATGGTACCGGGGTTGTCGGGCCCCGCGAGCATCGCGCTGAGGCGCTCCCGAAGGGCGCGTTTCAGATCGGCCTCAGTCTTGAGCTTGCCGCGCCGGACCTCGTCTTCCAGCGCGGCGGTCAGCTCAACCGTGGCGGAGACCCCGAAGTCAGCCTCGATCAGGACCCGCTCCATGTTCTCCAGATCGTCGGCGTTGAGCCCGCGCATGAGCGCGCCCACGTCGGTCAGCGCGATCTGCTTGATGCGCGACCAGAGGGTCTGCCGCTCGTTGCTTCCCAGTCTGCTTGGCTTCATGACTGAAATCTACCACCTCAGCGGAGCCCGAGACGCCGGCGAGCCAGCCATTCTCCCGAGAGCGCCAGCACACAGATGCCGAACAGCCAGAGCCAATCGCGGGCCGTAGTGCGCGCCGTCGAGCGAGCGTCCCGGCCGCCGTGGGCAGCCAGGGCGACTGCCCGGGGGAGGAGCTCGTCGGAGTACTCCTCCACCGCCACGATGCCCCCACCGCCACCCGGGAGCCGATAGCGATATCCCCCCGGTTGAAGCCAGACGGAGGCCCGCCCGTTTCCATCGAAGTGCAGCGTGTCGGTCCGCTGCCCCTTCGCTACGCTCTGGGCAGGCTCCGCGAGGCTGGAGAACGCTACCGACTGCGAAGTGGCCTCGCCCGGTCCCAGCCACTCGAAGACGACCGGCCGGCCATTCTGCACCACGGCCTGTACCGGGCTGGCTACCCCTCTGGCCGAGTCCACGCCGCCGAGCAGCCAGCTCGTCGTCGCCGCAACCCAGGACCGGTAGCTTTGCTCGCTCGATCCTCCGCGAAAGGGCCATCGCCAAAGACCCTCCACCGCCACC
The DNA here is from genome assembly GCA_039930805.1 of Gemmatimonadales bacterium. Classification (GTDB taxonomy): domain Bacteria; phylum Gemmatimonadota; class Gemmatimonadetes; order Gemmatimonadales; family GWC2-71-9; genus CAVVWJ01. Next base: position 7,848 of record JBDTTD010000057.1, read on the forward strand.
CTGACTCGGCGCACCCGTCCGTCCTGCCGGCCGAATACGGCAGGCCGCTGCGGGCCACGGCGGCCCAGCTGGGCATACAGAGCCACCCAGTCGCGTGGGCCGCTCTCCATCGGAGTGAGCAGGAACGCCGGAGGGAACGAGTCCACGGGCTGACCGAGGAACGCTCCCGCCACCGGCGACGCATCGGATTGGGAGAGATACCAATCACCCGGCACTTGAGTCTCGCCGCCTTCACCGCTGGGCCAGCTCCAGATCCCGCGGGCGGTAGTTCCCTCGGCGAGGTCGGTGGCGCCACCCTTGAGGATCAAGAGATCGGCCCGTCGGGCCGCTCGCCGCACGACCTCGTTCGGGACCGGGCGGAGATTCCCCATCGAACGCCAGCGATCGCCGTCCAGCCGGACATACCCGCGAATCGGGAGCTGGCCAACCTCGCTCAGCGTGCGATAGAGAAACCTGCTGTCCCAGTCCGCGGGCGCAGCCAGGAATACCACCCCAGGTGTGGGTGCGACTGTGACCAGGTGCAGCCGGGCATCGGTGCGAGGCTCAGCGTCGCCGCCACCCGCGAGCGCAACTCGCAGCAGGTGGCCGCCAGATGGGAGAGATGCGAAGGGCACGACGATCCGTGCCCGCCCTCCCGACCCACCGCGGAGCCGGATGGTTCTGGAGGCCAGCCGTCGCGTCCCCGAGAGCACCTCGACTCGGACGCTGTCAGCGGCGCTGCCGCCGGCAGCCTGAACCTCCACCTCCAGGGGCACCGAATCCCCTTCGCTTACTCGGCTCGGTCCGGTTACCCGGGTGACCGCCAGATCCGCCTGAGCGGTCCGGGGAAACAGACGGACACCGCTACGGGTGAGCAGGTCCGGGGGGATCTCACGGACATCTTCGACTTCACCATCAGTCACGACGACAAGTGGCCGCTCCGAGGCCGAGGCGGCGAGAAGCGCGGGCCCGAGCAACGAACGTCCACGAGTGGGAGTCGAGTCCTGGCTGGAACGGGTATCACCGAACTGTCGAACCTCACCCCAGCGTGCCGCCGAATCCTTCGCTTCGGCCCAACGACCGCCGGCCGCGCCCATACTGAGCGAGGCATCGAGCAACACGAGCGGGCGGAGCGGCGTGCGGGAAACCGGGCAGCTCAGGTTGACCAGCAGTAGCCCGAGGGCAGACCAAGCGATGGCGCGACAGGCGAGCGGTATCCAGGCACGGCGTCCCATCCGCTCGAGCCCGAGGTAGGTAAATGCGGCCAGCCCAATGGCCGCGAGGACTACGAGGGCGGCGAGCATGCCGCCGCCAGCAGGGCGTCGGGAAGTGTCAGCCGTCCCTCATAGAGGGCCCGTCCCACTATGACTCCGTCCAGGCCGGCCCGGCAGGCGGCGCGAACGTCACTGCTGGCGGCGACGCCGCCGCTCACGATCACCCGGGCCCCCAGTGGCTTCAGGGATACGGCACCGGCAAGATCAGGACCGCTGAGCATGCCGTCGCGGCTGATCTCGGTGTAGATCAGCGTCTCGATGCCGGCCTCTACCGCGCGCCGTGCGAGGTCCTCGGCGCGAGTGGTCGAGGTCTCGGTCCACCCTCGTACCGCCACCAGACCGTTCCTGGCATCGATGCCCACCGCCAGGCGGGTCGGGCCTAGCTCGGCCAGCATCTCGGGAATGAAGTCCGGCTCGATCGCCGCAGCGGTACCGATCACCGCGCGGGCAAAACCCAGGTCGAGCGCTTCGCGGATCAGGGCCTTGCTTCGCAGTCCGCCGCCGAGCTCGAGCTGGAGCTTCGTCGCCATCCTGCTGGCGATCAGGTGTACGACCGCCAGGTTTTCTCCGGTGCCGAATGCGCGGTCCAGGTCTACCACGTGAATCCAGCTGGCGCCTTGCTCCAGAAAGCGCTCCGCGACCGCCACGGGATCGTCCCCATAAACGGTTTGCCGCGCCCGCTCGCCCTGGCTCAGGCGAACGACGCGGCCATTTCGAATGTCGATGGCGGGAAGGAGATCCACTACTCGGGCGTTACGGCAGCCACCGTTGGGAGGTTTCAGCCCCCTGTCGGGCAATTGCGTCGGGGCGAGCGACGGTACCGGTCGAGTCGCGCAGAAGAAGCATGAGGCGGTCGCGCTCCTGTTCGAAGGCCGCGCGATCCGACCTGGGCACGGGCGCGCCGCCGCCGATCTTGACCCGCCTGGAATCCTTGGCCACACCGTTCATCCGGAACTCGTAATGCAGGTGAGGACCGCTGGCGAGACCGGTAGAGCCGACAAAGCCAATGATCTGTCCCTGCTCCACCCGGGCTCCGCGATGAACTTTGCGCGCGATCCCGCGGAGGTGCCCGTAGCGAGTGGTAATCCCATTGAGATGGCGGAGCTCGACCAGATTACCGTAGCCCCCTGCCCATCCGGCTCGAAGCACGACGCCATCGCCGGCGGCGAGGACCGGTGTTCCCGGTCGCGCCGCATAGTCGGTGCCCTCGTGCCGCCGAGTGAGACCCAGCACGGGATGAAACCGCCTATTGGCGAAATTGGAGGAAATTCGGCGAAACTCGACCGGAGCACGGAGGAAGGCCCGACGGAGTGAGCCTCCATCCGCATCGTAATAAACCGCACTGCGTGAGCTGGACGGGGAGAAGCGCACGGCCGTCAGACTCTTGCCCCCAATGGTCAGGTCGCTGGCGAGGACCCGGCCAAAGCGAGCTTCGCCGTCCTCGGAGACCAGCCGTTCGAAGACAACCTGGAAGCGGTCGCCTGGCCGGATATCCCGGGTGAAATCGATCTCCCAGGCATAGACATCGGCCAGGTCCCAGGCGAGCCGCTGGCGGTTGCCGTTGTCGAGCTGCTGGTCACTTACGCCCGCGTCGAGCGCCTCGTAGAGTGAGTTGTTGATCGGGCCCTCGATGCGCATCTCCTGCGGCCGCCACCGAATCGGCTCCGCCTTGGCGTTCCAGCCTTCGGAGATTCGCCGGAAGGTGACCCGCTGTTCCGGTGAAGTGCGCACGACGATATGACTCGGGACCGAGTCACCCACCGGGTGGCGGAAGCTGAAGATCAGGCCGGGCCGCAACCGACGGGGATTAAGCGCCAGAGCAGGATCCAGCCGCTGGAAGTCGATCCCCGCAACCTTGTTACGGGCGAAAAGATCGGAGAGCGTTTCTCCCCGCTGCAGGGTATCGATCGTTTCGGTAAAGATTTCAGGAGTTGGTGCCGGGGTGGCCGGGGCAGAAGGAGATGCAGGCAGTCGATGCCAGGGCCAGGACCCACTCAGGCCAAAGAAGGCCGCGGCGCCGAACACCAGGACGGCGAGCGAGAGGCCGAGTCCCCGCAACATCAATCCATCTGCCGGCGGATGAACGTCGGGATCTCCATCTCCGGCACATCGGAGGGCGTTGCGGCGGCCGGGGTCTGATGAATCCGAGGCTGCGACCGGGTAATGGCCGGCGCTGCCACCGGAACCGGGGTCGAAGGCCGCTGCTGCCTTTGTGAGGGGAAATTGATCACGCCGGCGGCGCCTGACGCCCGTCCGATCGGCTGGTCGGTGGCAGGCCGGTCGAAGCCGGTGGCGATGACCGTGACGCGCACCTCGCCGTGCATGGCGGGATCGTTCCCCGCTCCGAAGATGATCTCCGCGTCGTCGCCCACCGCGTCGTGAATGATATCGTTGATCTGGGTCGTCTCACCCAGGGTCAGGTCGTCGCCACCGATGATGTTGATGAGCACACCCATCGCGCCGGCGATAGAGATGTTGTCCAGCAGAGGGCTGGAGATGGCCTGCTGGGCCGCCTCGAGCGCACGGTTCTCGCCCCGGCCGATGCCGGTGCCCATCAGCGCCGCGCCCCCGTTCTGCATGACGGTCCGGACGTCGGCGAAGTCGACGTTGATGATCCCGGTGGAAGTGATGAGGCTGGCGATACCCTGGGTGGCGTGGAGCAGCACTTCGTCGGCTTTCTTGAGCGCCTCCTGAAAGGGAATTCCCTTTCCTACCACCGCCAGAAGCCGCTCGTTAGGCACCACGATCATGGTGTCGACGTTCTTGCGCATCTCTGCGATGCCGCCCTCCGCCTGCTTCATCCGGCGGCGGCCTTCGAACAGGAAGGGCTTGGTGACGATGCCCACAGTGAGCGCTCCCGCCTCCCGCGCCATCTGGGCCACCACCGGTGCGGCGCCTGTCCCGGTGCCGCCACCCATGCCGCAGGTGACGAAGACCATGTCGGCCCCCTGGACTGCGTGGAGCACCTCGTCCCGGTTCTCCTCGATGGCTTGCCGGCCGATCTCCGGCCTGGCCCCGGCCCCGAGCCCGCGGGTCAGCTTGCGCCCGATCTGGATCTTTACATCGGACTTCGACATCGCGAGAGCCTGCGAATCGGTGTTCACCGAGATGAACTCGACTCCGCCAAGCTGATCCTCGATCATCCGGT
>JBDTTD010000058.1:0-12195 GCA_039930805.1 Gemmatimonadales bacterium
CGGCTTCCTTCTGCACTCCCAGCAGGCCCCAGATCTGGGCGTTACCCTCCTCGTCCGCGCGCTGGGCGTGAACGATGGTCACATCCGGGTTGAGTGCCGGGACGGTGGCGAGAACCTCGCCGGTATAGGGACAGGTCACCGTTCGGATCGCGGGGTTTACCGCGGGGAGATCGGTGCCCATATAGTTGCGCATGGTCCAGAACGGCAGCCGCGATGCTCCCGCACTGAGGCGGGCGACCATCCCGAAGTGGGAGTACTCCTCCAGCTCGAGCGGAGGCCCCTTCCCTTCCGCCGCCCTGCGAAAGGCGTGCAGAGAACCGGCGCCCGGATTGCCCGCCCAGGAGAACACCAGCTTTCGGGCACAGCCGGCCGCGATCATCTGGTCGTATATGAGGTCGGGCGTGAGCCGGCACAGCGTCAGGTCCCGGCGTCCCTGGCGAATGATCTCGTGCCCGGCCGCAAAACAGATGAGGTGGGTGAAGCCTTCGATCACCACGGTGTCGTCGTCATGCACCTGCGCGGCGATCGCGTCCCGCATGGTGACCACTTTCGAGCGAGCGCTCAATCGAGTTCGGCCAGGCAGGCGTCGATCATGTCCATGGCGGTATCTACATCGTGCTGGTCCACCACCAATGGCGGAGCCAGCCGGAGCGTGCTCTTCCCCGCGCCGAGCAGCAGGAGCCCCTGGCGAAAGGCTCGCTGGACCAGATCGTGGACCAGCTCGCCGGCCGGCTCACGCGTCGCCCGGTCCTTGACGAACTCCACGCCCACCATCAGCCCGCGACCCCGCACATCACCGATGCAGGCGTGCTTTTCCTTCAGACTCTGGGCCCGTGCCAGGAGCCGCTCACCCATGCGAGCGGCGTTGGCCATCAGGCCACCTTCTACCAGGTCGAGCGTCGCAAGGGCGGCGGCGCAGCAGACCGGGTTGCCGCCGAAGGTGGAGCCATGGGAGCCCGTCTCCCAGGTGGTGATCGACTCCCGCGAAATCATCGCCCCGATCGGCATACCCGAGCCGAGGCCCTTGGCGGTGAGCAGGATGTCGGGCTCGACCCCCTCATGCTCGCAAGCGAACATCTTTCCGGTGCGGCCCACTCCGCACTGGACTTCATCCGCTACCAGCAGAATGCCGTGGCGGTCGCAGAGCTCCCGGAGCGCCGGCAGGTAGCCGGGGGGCGGCACGATATAGCCGCCTTCCCCCTGGATCGGCTCGACGAAGATGGCGGCGACATCCTTCGGGTCGAGCTGCCGGGCAAAGAGCTCCTTCTCGATGACATCGATGCACCCCCGGTTGCACTCGGCCTCGCCGGCACAGAACTGACAGCGGTAGCGGTAGGCGAACGGGACGTGGTGCACATCCGGCAGCAGCGGGCCGAAGCCGGCGTGCTGGCGAGCCTTGCTCGAGGTCAGGGTCACCGCGCCGGTGGTGCGGCCGTGGAACGCGCCCCGGAAGGCGATGATCGCGGTGCGTCGAGTGGCGTAACGGGCGAGCTTGATAGCCGCTTCCACCGCCTCCGTGCCGGAGTTGGTGAGGAAGACCCGTTTCTTGGCGCGTCCGGGCGCCACCTTGGCAAGGCGCTCGCACAGGGTCGCCATTCCCTCGTAGTAGAAGTCGGACCCGCAGATGTGGAGGAAGCGGTCCGCCGCGTCCTTCACCGCCGCCACGACTTTGGGGTGCCCATATCCGGTGGACGAGACCGCAATGCCCGCCATGAAGTCGAGGTAGCGGTTGCCGTCCACGTCTTCCACCATCACGCCCTGCCCCCGCGAGACCACCAGCGGGTATTCCTTGATGTAGCAAGTGGAGGTCCATTCGGCGTCGCGATCCACGATGACGCGGGCCTTCGGCCCCGGCGGCGGCACGACAATCTTGGGGTAGTCACGCACGGTCATAGAATCCCTTCTCAGCCTTCGATCACGGTTCGGCTCTGCTCCCTCATGAACTGGGCGACATAGTACGGACCGCAGCCACCTTTGCCGGTCGACCCCGACCCCTTCCAGCCACAGAACGCCTGAGATCCCGGCCAGGCGCCGGTCGTGGCCCCGGTGCGCTTGTTGGCGTAACACACGCCGGCCTCGACCTCCTCGAAGAAGCGGGCCACCTCGGCGGGATCCCCGGCGAAGATACCGGCGGTGAGACCGTACTCCACCCGGTTGGTCTCGGCGATCGCCTGGTCGAGGCCGGAGACTTCTCCCACGGCAAGGAAGGGGACGAAGAGCTCCTCCTGAAACAGCGAGGAGTCCAGCGGCAGCCGCGCCACCGTCGGCGCGACATAGTGACCCCGGTCGAAGATACCTCCGACCAGCCGTGCTCCACCCAGCAACACGGTTCCCTCCTGCCGGGCCTGCGCCACGGCCCGCTCGAATCGCTCCACCGAGGCGGTGTTGATAACCGGACCGAAAAACACGTCCCGCTCCGACGGGTCGCCCATTCGGATCGACCGGGTCTTCTCCAGCAGACGGTCCAGGAATGGCGTCATGACCTCCCGCTGCACGTAGACCCGGGAGGTGGCGCTGCACTTTTGATTCTGGAGGCTGAACGCCGAGCGCATCACGCCTTCGGCTGCGGCATCGAGATCGGCACCGCGTAGCACCACTGCCGCGTTCTTTCCGCCCAGCTCCAGCAGACAGGGCTTGATCCAGCGTCCGCTCAACCCGGCGTGGATTCGCATGCCCACGCGCTTGGAGCCGGTGAAGACAACACCGTCAATCCCGGGGTGCTGCCACAGCTGGTCGCCTATTTCTTCGCGCCGCCCGACTACGAGGTTGAACACGCCGGGAGGCACGCCGGCGTCGCGATACACCTCGTACAGCTTGAGCCCGGTCCAGGGGGTATCCTCCGCCGGCTTGTACACCACGGCGTTTCCGGCGGCGAGGGCCGCCGACGACATTCCGGCCGAAAGGGCGAGAGGAAAGTTGAACGGGGCGATGCAGGCAAAGACTCCGTACGGGCGGAGGACGTCGGTGTTTCGTTCGACTGGTGTTATTCGGGCCATGGGCCGGACAAATCCGTCCGCGTCCTCGACCTGCTGGCAGTAGTACTCGATCAGGTCGGCCGACTCCTCCGCATCGCCCATGGATTCCAGCCGGCTCTTCCCCACTTCCAGACTCATGAGCGCAGCCAATTCGTATTTGCGCTGCCGAATCAATACCGCCGCCCGGCGGAGCACCGAGAGCCGATCCTGCCACGCGCGCTGACCCCACTCGCGCTGGGCTCGCCCGGCGGCCGCCACGGCGGAGTCGACGTGGGTGGCCGTCGCGGCGGCAAAGCGGCCGAGCACCAGCGAGCTGTCCACCGGCGATCGGTCTACCAGAGCCTCGGAGTCAGTCTCCACCGGTCGGCCGTCGATGTAGAACGGGTGCGATTGTCCCGCCTGTCGTTTGATCCCGGCCAGCGCCGCGTCGAAGTGATGGTGAAACTCCTCCAGGTCGCCGCTGGCGGATGTGTAGGTGATCTTGGCGGGAGCACTCATCGAGCGGTGGCCACCTGGCTGACGGTTCGTTCCACGGCGCGTCCGAAGAGGGCAACCATCTCGGCGATCTGCGGCTCGTCGATCACGAAGGGCGGAGCGAGCATGGCCAGGTCCCCGCTGCCGTCCTCGAGCTGTCCCGCGTTGGGCCAGACGATGAGCCCCAGAGCCAGAGCGTTGGCAGCGAACGACTCGGCGAAACGCGCGGACGGCGGAAACGGACGCCTGGTGGCCTTATCCTCGACGAACTCGATACCCGCCAGTAGCCCGCGACCCCGCACGTCGCCCACGCCGGCAAACGCGCGGAGCTCCTCGAGCTGCCGGTGCAGCACCCGCCCCATTGCCGCGGAGCGCTCGATGAGTCCGTGCTGACGGAGATATTTGATGGTGGCCACTCCCGCTGCGCACAGCGTGGCATGGTGGGAGAACGTCTGCGCGTGAAGGAACACACCCGAGCCGCGCGCCAGCACATCGACCAGCCGGCGCGGTGCCACGACCGCGGAGAGCGGCGCGTAGCCCCCCGCGATCCCCTTGCCGAGTACCATAATGTCGGGCACCACGCCATAGGGCTCCAGTGCCGACCAGGTACCAGTCCGGCCGGCACCGGTGAGAATCTCGTCGGCCACCAGCAGGACCTCGTACCGGCTGCAGATCTCCCGGACCCGCGGCCAATATTCCTTGGCGGGAACCGAAGCCCCACTGGAGGAGCCGCCCACCGGCTCCGCGATGAGCGCCGCGATCGTCTCCGGCCCCTCGCGGAGAATCGCGGTTTCGATGGCAGCGCCACTGCACGCTGGACAGAGCGGCGCGACACCGCGGCACGGGCAGCGATAGGAGTACGGGGCCGGTGCCCGGACCACCGGGACGAGCCACTCTCCGTAATAGGTCTTGTACTGCTCCCGCGACGATGCCGAGAGCGCGAGCAGTGTGTTGCCGTGATAGGACGGCACCAGAGCGAGCAGCTTGTGTTTCTTCGGGCGGCCCGACTCTGCCCAGTATTGCCGCGCGAGCTTGAGAGCCGCTTCGACAGCCTCGGAGCCGCTCGCGAGAGGATACACCAGGTCGAGGTCACCCGGAGAGAGCCGCGCGATCTCGGCGGCGAGCTCCTCGACCGCGTCATTAGTGAAGGTGGTCCCGGTGACGTACGCTACTCGTGCCGCCTGGCACGCGAGCGCCTCCGCAATCTCGCTCACACCATGACCGACATTGACCACGTATGCGCCCCCCGAGGCATCCAGGTAGCGCCGCCCCTGGTCGTCGTACAGGTAGCAGCCGTCTCCCCGCACGATGCGAGGGTACTCCCGCTTCAGCTTGCGGTAAAAGACATGGGAGGAGGGGTATTTGTGGGTCATGGATGAACCGCAGAATGTGGCCGATCAGAGGGGGGTCCGCCAGTGCGAGCTGGGAGCCAGGAGCTGGGAGCTAGGGCTCGAAGGTAACGATCGGGGCACCTGCCCCCTGGCACCCAGCTCCGAGCCCGCTCTGGCCCATATTCTGCATACCTAATGAGCGACCGTGCCCCCTCCCGGGCCGAAGCAACAACCTTTTCCGCCAGTCGAAACCATGCCATCTCCACTCGTCGTCGAAGCCTTACGGGAACAGCTCGTCAGAGTGCTGGATTGGTATCGGCTGCAGCGGCCTGCCTTCGGCTGGGGTGTGGTGCTGCACCAGCGTAATGAGCGAGGCAAATTGCGTTTTGGGGCGGTCACGCCGAGCGGAGAAAGCATGCTGCTGAGCTCACCGCTGTTGGCCGGGTTGGCGGAAGGACCCTGTTGGCTGGACGGGGTGGTCCGGGTCCGGCTGACCTGCAGGCAGGTGACCCAGGGTCATCCCTGGCTGGATGCGCTGGAACGGCCGGACCGGCCACCATTGGTCGAGGCGCTGGCGGTGTGCTTCGATCCGAATGCATCGCAGGCGGAATGCGAGAGATTCCAGGCGATGGCCGGCACGCTGACCCCACCTACCCTACCCTCCGAGCTGTTTCTCCTTACGAAGAAAAGACCCAGCGGCTGGCCGATCTAGTCGGGAGTCAGGAGTCGGGATGGCCTGGCACTCCAGTCATTTCCGACTTGTCCACATCCCATTCCCCACCCCGTCCGATACGACTCGCTGCCCGGTTACTCCCGACTCCCGACTCCTGACTACTTCAAAAACAACAGATCCCGGTACGTCGGCAGCGGCCACAGATCAGCGGCGACCAGGTTCTCAAGCGTGTCCACGACGGTCCGCAGCTCGGCCATGACCGGCTTGAGCTCGCGGCTGATCTGGCCTGCATGCTTGATCGGATCCGCGTCGTGATGCGCCGAGGCTTGCTCCACTGCGGCGGTGGTGTTTCGCAGCTTGGTGACGAGGTCCACGAAGCTGCGGAGCGCAGCGGTGGTATCGGCACACTCGACGCCCGCAGCTTTGGTCGAAGCGACCGTCTCCGCCAGGCGCTGCTGATGCCGCAAGGCGGCCGGCAGGATCTGGCCCCGCGCGATGGAGACCATGGTCTCGGCCTCGATGGCGAGCTGCTTGGTGTACTTCTCGATCATGATGTGGGTGCGCGAATCGTGCTCCGCCTTGCTCAGGACCCCGTACTTCTTGAAGAGATCCACATTCTTCTTGGCCCGCAGCACCCCGAAGGCATCGACTGAATCCTTGAGGTTGGGAAGCTCTCGCCGGCCTGCCTCCGCATGCCACTCCTCGGAATAGTTGTCGCCATCGAAGATCACCCGCTTGTGCTCTTTGATCAGCTGCTTGAGGACCGAGATCACGCCCGCCTGAAGCTTGGCAGGAGTCGGCTTGGCGCCGACCGCCTTCTCCAGCTGATCGGCCACGTAGTCCAGCGATTCCGCCACGATGGTGTTGAGCACCGTATTGGGCCAGGCGATGCTGGCGCTGGAGCCCACCGCTCTGAACTCGAACTTGTTGCCGGTGAAGGCAAACGGCGACGTGCGATTGCGGTCGCCCGAGTGGCGCGGGAGCATGGGCAGCGTCGTCGCGCCCAGATCGAGGACGCCGCCCCGGATGGTGCGCTTCGGGAGTCCGGCTTCGACCTGCTCCAGGATGTCGGACAACATCTTGCCCAGGAAGATGGAGATGATCGCCGGCGGTGCCTCGTTGGCCCCCAACCGATGATCGTTGGCGGCTGACGCGATGGAAGCTCGGAGCAGGTCGGCGTGAATATCCACGGCCCGGATGGTGGCGACCAGGAACACCAGGAATTGCGAGTTGGTATGGGTCTCGTCCTGCGGGTCCAGGAGATTGACGCCGGTGTCGGTGGACATGGACCAGTTGTTGTGCTTGCCTGAGCCGTTGACGCCGGCGAACGGCTTCTCATGCAGCAGCGCCTGGAGACCGAACCGCGGTGCCACCCGCTTGAGCGTCTCCATCAACAGCATCTGGTGGTCGCTGGCGATGTGACTGGCCTCGAACAGCGGCGCGATCTCGTACTGGCCCGGCGCCACTTCATTGTGCCGGGTCTTGACCGGGACGCCGAGCCGGTAGAGCTCCTGCTCCGATTCGGCCATGAAGGCGAGCACCCGCGGCGGAATGGTGCCGAAGTAATGATCCTCCAGCTGCTGGCCCTTGGGCGGCTTGGCTCCGAACAGGGTTCGTTCACAGATGAGCAGGTCCGGCCGTCGGTAGTAGAGCTCCCGGTCCACCAGGAAGTACTCCTGCTCCGGGCCTACCGTCGTGACGATGCGGGAGACGCCCTGGTCGGTGCCGAAGATCCTGAGGATACGGAGCGCCTGGGTGGAGAGCGCCTCCATCGAGCGCAGCAGGGGGATCTTGGTGTCCAGCGCCTCGCCGGTCCAGGACACGAAGGCGGTCGGGATGCAGAGGGTGACGTTGTTCTCGCCCCGCATCAGGAAGGCCGGGCTGGTGGCATCCCAGGCGGTGTAGCCCCGGGCCTCGAAGGTTGCCCGCAGCCCGCCGGACGGAAAGCTGGAGGCGTCAGGCTCGCCCTGCACCAGCTCGGAGCCGGAGAAGTTGAAGACCACACCGCCGCTCCCGTCGGGACCGGCGAGCGAATCGTGCTTCTCAGCGGTGAGGCCGGTGAGAGGCTGGAACCAGTGGGTGTAGTGGCTTGCGCCATTCTCGATGGCCCAGTCCTTCATCGACGCGGCAACCACATCGGCAACCGCGGGATCGAGCGGCTCACCGTGATCGATGGTGCGTAGGAGGCTGCGATATACCTCCTTCGGAAGCCGCTGCCGCATGGTGCTGCGAGAGAAGACGTCCGCGCCGAAGATGCTGTCGATCCGTTCGGCACGGGTGCTGCCGCCGTTCAGGGAACGCGCAGGGGTGGTCACAGGTGCTCGGGCCTCGTGCGTGGAGGAGAGAAAGGTTGTGCGATGGAAGGCGTCGTTAGGCCACTGCCGTCGGTGCTGCCAGAGCGTCTTCGAGATCGGAGATATCGGGGTCCGGCAGCTCAGTGTAAACCGGGTGCGAGAGGTAGCGCTCCCCGAAATCACAGATGATCGAGACGATGAGCTTACCCGCATTCTCCCGCCTGCCGGCTACCTGCAGGGCCGCCCAGGTGATCGAGCCACTCGAGATCCCGGCTAATATCGCTTCCTCGCGGGCCAGTCGCCGGGTCGTAGCGATCGCGTCATCGTTGGTCACCCGAATCACTTCATCGTAGATCTTGGTATCGAGGATCGAAGGTATAAAGCCGGCGCCGATACCCTGCTGCTTATGCGGCGATGGCTGGCCGCCGGAGAGCACCGGGCTCTCGGCGGGTTCGACCGCGACGATCCGAATCCCCGGCTTCCGCTCCCGGAGATAACGGCCAACGCCGGTGATGGTGCCGCCGGTGCCGACTCCGCAGACGAAGATGTCTACGGCACCCTCGCTGTCGGCCCAGATCTCGGGCCCGGTAGTGCGGTAGTGGATTGCCGGATTGGCCGGGTTATCGAACTGCCGCGGCATCCAGGCGCGGTCGCCCAGCCGCGCCAGGATATCCTCGGCGCGCGCCATGGCGCCCTTCATGCCCTTTGGCCCCTCGGTGAGTACGACCTTGGCACCGAGCGCCCGCAGCAGGTTGCGGCGCTCGAGCGTCATGGTTTCGGGCATGGTGAAGATGCAACGGTAACCGCGGGCGGCGGCGACGTAGGCCAGGCCAATGCCGGTGTTTCCGCTGGTGGGCTCCACGATGATCATACCGGGCCGCAGCCGGCCCTTTTCGATCGCGTCGTTGATCATGGCGGCCCCGATTCGATCCTTTACCGAGTTGTAAGGATTGTAGCCCTCGTGCTTCACCGCCAGTCGGGCGGGCATGCCGGCAGCCATCCGGTTAATGCGGATGAGGGGGGTGTTCCCGACCGTCTCGGTAACGTCCTGGTAGATCTTGCCCTGTGACATGGATACCTCGCGTGCTCCCCGACGTGAATCGCCCGGCTCTTCCCTCGCAAGAATAACACGCTTTTACCCACCCGGCACGTCCCAACGTCGACTCAGGGTGCGTCCACGATAGCCGTGCACCCACCGGCCAATTCGGCCAGCTCGTCGGCACCCCACTCCCCCCGGTCATTCAGGCGACCCACTAAGTCAGCGGGAAGAGCCGCCACCCCAAGCCGCGCCCCGCTGATGGCGCCGGCGATCGCGGCCATGGTATCGGTGTCGCCGCCGACTCCGATGGCGGTGCAAATCGTCTCCCAATAGTCATCCGGTGAGCGGAGAAACGCGTAGAGGCTCCAGAGGAGACTCGGCGTCACGAACGCGGAGATCCCCCGCCACCGGTCGGTGTGGGCCGGGTCGAGGCCGGACTCGTACACATGGCGCGCGGCCTGGGCCGGCGACAGCGCTACCCAGCCAGCGAGGTCTCGAATCGCGCCGCCCACCGACGCCTCGTCGGCTTCGGCGCAAGCGGCAACCTCGGCCAGGAATCCGCCAGTATCGATGGGGCGTCGGGCGGCTGCGATCGAAACCGCCCGGGCGACGGCGGCGGCGCCGGCTGCGCAGCGTGGGTCCAGGTGAGTGATCCGCGCCTGCTCTCGGGCCGCCCGACACATCGCATCCGGTTGGGGCAGGAGCAGGCCGAGGGGACCAGCACGCATGGCGGCCCCATTGCCGGCGTACGGTGCCGGAGTGCCCGACTCGTTCCAGGGCACGCCCATGAGCAACCGGAGCGCGGCCGAGCGAGTCCCGCGCCCAGCGCCGACCTCACGCCGGTCCCGGAACAGCTCGGCGAGTCGCTCGGCGTACACCGAGGGCCGCCACCCCCTGGCCTCCAGGAAGCTGCGCAGCAGCTCCCGGGCAAGCTGGGTATCATCGCTGTATTGACCGAAGGGAAACTGCGGGTGGGGCCACTCTCCTGCACGTCCGGCTCGAAGCCATCCCTCCACGTAGATCCGGGCCACCTTGGGGGCCTGGGCCTCGACCACGAATCCCAGCGCGTCCCCCAGCGCCTGTCCGAGAATCGAGCCGACCAGCCGATCAGCGTTCACCCGGGTGCGGGTGCCACGTCCCGGCCACAGTGCTTACACACCCGGGCCCGGGCCAGAATTCGCTCGGCGCAGTACGGGCAGTCGCGTTCCTGTCTGGATTCTCTTGGCTCGGCCGAGGAAGCGACCGACGGCGGAGATCCCCTGCGCTCCTCCTGCGCTATGATCTGACTCTGAATCTGCCTTCGGAACTCGAGGGGCTCGGAGATACGGGGGAAAGCCTCCTGGGTGCCGCCGGTGCCGGTGATTGTGACGGTCCCGAACCCCAGGATCCGGCCGAGCACCCCCTGGTCGATTGCGATAGCCTCGATCTTACTGAGGAGGGTCTCCTTCGACTCGCGCTCGATGAAGCCCAGCTTGCCGAGCACCCGCTTGTCGGTGACGGCGAACTCCGAGCTGATGTAACGAACCGCGGGCCCAATGGCGAGAAAAAGGCCGACGCCGACCAGCGCCAGCCCGGCATAGGAGTACGCCGGCTCGACCACCTGCAAGAGGATTGCGAGAGCCACGCCCAACAGCACCACGATGATCGCGGTAAGGAAAATGATCCAGTGCAGCTCGGCACGGTAAACGATCTGCTCTCCGGACAGCAAATGGTCGTCGAGGTAGCTCACGCACGGGCCGCCGAGCTGAGAAGGAGCTTTAGGTGATATGTCGTAAGTGATGATAGCACAGCGGACAGGGTGGGATTCGAACCCACGATACCCTTGCGGGTACACCGGTTTTCGAGACCGGCTCCTTCAGCCACTCGGACACCTGTCCAAACCGCCGGCGAAAGATAAAGCGTCAACGGTAAACAGTGAACCGGGACTTATGGCCGAACCCGTTCACCGTTTACCGTTCACGCTTCAGGTTGCTCTCCCGGGCTACTCCGGCACCGACGCGCCCTTGTCGCTCAGCGTCCTGGCCGCCTCCACCAACCCGATGAACTCCCCCCGGTAACCCAAGGGATCGTCGCCCCGGGCACTCCGGGCCAGGGTAAGCACCTGGTCGAAGCTGACTGCTCCCTTGTGATCGGAGTTCCGCAGCAGCATGGCAAAACCAGCCACGGCCGAAGCGAACCGCATGTCCTCGGAGGCCGCGCCACCACGCCGATCCGTCACCGCCGTGGAAAGAAGCCGGCTCGTGCTGCCTTTGGGATCCTTGTAGCGCAGCCGCACGGTGAGCAGCTCTGAGCTCTTGCTTGCCGAGGGGCGGAGCGAGACGTGCTGGTAGGTCAGACTGTCGTCGGCCAGGGCAACCGGCGTTGCTCCCACCGGCACCACCTCATAGAGCGCGGTGACGGAGTGCCCGGCTCCCATCTCGCCGGCGTCCTTCTTGTCGTCGGCGAAATCCTCCTTAGCCAGCAGACGGTTTTCGTATCCCAAGAGACGGTAGGCCTGCACCCTGGCCGGATTGAATTCGACCTGGATCTTCACGTCCTTTGCTACCGTGAACAGCGTGCCGCCGAACTCCTGCACAAAGACCTTCTGGGCCTCGCGGAACGTGTCGATGTAGGCGTAGTGGCCGTTTCCCTTGTCGGCCATCTGCTCCATCTTGGTGTCTTTGAGATTGCCGCTGCCGAAGCCGAGCACCGTCAGGAACGTCCCCTCCTCGCGGCGGGTCTCCACCAACCGGATCATCTCAGCGTCCGAGCTCACCCCTACGTTGAAATCGCCGTCGGTGGCCAGGATTAGGCGGTTGTTGCCTTCCGGCAGGTAGTTCTGCTTGGCCACGTCGTAGGCCAAGCGTAAGCCTGCCCCGCCCGCGGTCGAGCCGCCGGCCTCGAGCCGTTCGATGGCCTCGAGGATGGTTGCCTTGTCGGCTCCCGAGGTCGAGGGCAGCACCAGCCCGGCGGCCCCGGCGTAGACCACGATCGCTACCCGGTCCTCCGGTCGGAGCTCCTGCACCAGCGCCCGAAAAGCCTGTTTTACCAGAGGCAACTTGTCCGGAGATTGCATCGACCCGGACACATCCAGCAGAAATACCAGGTTGCTCGGCGGCAGGTCGCGGGTGGCCAGCCTCTTGGACTGAAGTCCAATCCTCACCAGCCGGTGTTCCGGCGCCCACGGGCAGGGACCGGTTTCGGTGGTGACCGCGAAGGGATGCTCGCCGGTGCGATCGGGATAATTGTAGGGGAAGTAGTTCACCAGCTCCTCCAGCCGGACGGCATCGGCCGGAGGGAGCGATCCGCTATTTAGGAAGCGGCGCACGTTAGTGTAGGAGGCGGCGTCCACATCGATCGAGAAGGTGGAAAGCGGGTTCGAGTAGGCCGCCAGGAAGCGGTTCTCCTCGATCAGCGCATAGGCCTCGGT